>JABHYI010000307.1 GCA_018656255.1 Bacteroidota bacterium | reverse complement strand
TCAAAGGTAGCTGCAACCACAATATTATTTTTTGCAACTCCTTTGTCTGTTAAATAATCATAACCACCATCCCCAGAATTTGCTCCAGATTGACGATCATTTCCTGCAGCTATTATAGGTAAATAATAGGGTGCATTGTATATTATTCTGTCTATATTTCTTGCATTACTATCATAATAGCCAATATACCAAAGAGGTACATTATCTGCAGGTATTCCATAACTATGGTTAGAAAGTATCATTCCCTGAGAAGCTGCACTAGTCATCTCTGGTTCATCTGCCCCAAAATCATACGCTAACAATTCTGCCATGGGAGCCATACCTTTGGCTTGCCCATTGACTTGACTTCCAGAACCAACCATAGTACCCGATACATGAGTAGCATGACTACTAATACTTCCTGGATTATCAATCTGTAAAACTCTATCTTCAAGTAAATTATGGCTTTCTCTAACAAGGCCACCATCCCAAACACCTGCAATCATGTTCTCTCCGTTGAGATCTAAACCCGCTACACCGCCAGTATTAACTGTATTTGCTCTAGTTGTAATAGCACCCTCACGATTATAGGTTGCATAATATTTTGGGGTTCCATCATCAAAAACACCAACTAAAAGAGCGTTACCTCCGTTTGGCAATGTCATGTGGGTTTCCCATCCCTTTTGAGCAGCCATCTCAAAGGCGATTCTTTGATTGGTTTCAAAATCTTTCCTTAATTCAGCCTCTAAAAGAGTAAGCGCCTGCTGATCATAATTTGCGGTAATTACTTGACGCTCTGCTAGGGTTTGTGACAAAGCATTGGTTACAGACAATAAAGCTGCCAAACCAAATAATAGTGTACTGTTTTTCATTATTTGTTTTCTTTTTTTTCAAAAATACTAAAAAACAAATCGTGACTCTACACTGTAAATTGTTAAAGTTTGAACTTACTTACCCAAAAGACACATTTAAACCAAAAAAACTACGGGAATCGAAAAGAAAAGCAATAAACACTATGTACTTAGGTGTTTATTTGCGATTTTTTTACCCAACTCTACACCAAATTGGTCATAACTATAAATATTTAACACGGCTCCTTGAACAAATATTTTATGCTCATACATAGCAATTAAAGAACCTAAGCTCTCTGGGGATAGTTTGCTAATTGTCAAAAGATTTGAAGGCTTGTTTCCCTGAAATACTTTATATGGATTAGATATATCCTCTCCATGGGTACCCATTAAAAGCGCTTCTGTTTGTGCTAAACAGTTCGCAACTAAAATATCTTGATGCTTTTCTTTACCATGAAGTGAGGTATCACATAAGATGAAATCTGTAGGTATTAAGAGTGTTCCCTGATGTAACAACTGAATAAAAGCATGCTGGGCATTGGTTCCTGTATTTCCCCATACAACAGGGCCTGTTTGATAGGATATAGCAGCTCCATTTCTATCAACAGATTTACCATTACTCTCCATTGAGGCTTGCTGCAAATAATCAACAAACTTAGAGAGATACTGGGTGTAAGGTAAAACAGCTTCTGTCTCTGCTTTAAAAAAATTAGTATACCAAATAGATAACAGCCCTAAAATAACAGGTATGTTTTTAGAAAATTCAGACTCTTTAAAATGACAATCCATTTTATGAGCCCCTTTTAATAACTGCTCAAAATTACTATACCCTATTGCGCAACAAGTGGAAAGTCCAACAGCGCTCCAAAGAGAAAATCTCCCACCTACCCAATTCCACATGGTAAATGTATGTTTTGGTAAAATACCAAAACTAGCTACTGCAGGAAGGTTTGTTGAAACTGCAACAAAATGTTGCTGTATTGCTTTTTCTCCAGCTTGTTCTAAAAACCACTCACGCACAGTATTGGCATTAGTAAGTGTTTCTTGAGTAGTAAAGGTTTTACTTACTATAATAAAAAGTGTTGTTTGTGGATCTAGTTTTTTTAGTATCTCACAAACATGATCTCCATCTACATTAGAAACATAATGTACATTAAGATGATTTTTATAATACGAAAGTGCTTCTGTAACCATTGCTGGGCCTAAATCACTCCCTCCTATTCCTATATTAACAATATCTGTTATAGCCTTACCGGTATAGCCCTTATGTGTACCATCAATAATAGCCTCGGAAAACTGCTTCATTTGAGCCAAGGTAACCTCTACCTCAGGTTTCATTGCACTAAAATCTCTTAGGGCAGTATGCAGTACTTGTCTATTTTCTGTTTCATTGATAACAGCTCCATTAAATTGAGCAGCAATAGCCTGGTCCAGTTTTGTCTCTTTGGCGAGTGTAAACAATAAATCTAAAGTCTGAGAAGTAATCCTATTTTTTGAAAAATCTAATGAAAGTAAATCTGTATGGGCGCTCATACGTTCTTTTCTGTCTGTTTGTTCAGCAAATAGCGTTTGCATTTTTACAGTTTCCATGGCTGTAAAATGCTCTTGTAAATTGCTCCAAGACTTAGTAGTAGTAGGATTTATTTTCGGTAATGCCATATGGTATCTCTTGGTTAGTACGTAACTAACGTATTTGTTAGGCGGTTATTTTAAGATGTGATTTCTGTAGTATTCTATAAGACCGTCTATGGGTCTTCTAATTATAGTACCAAGAGTTAAATGGTAGGGTTGCATACAATCTCTAATTATATCTTCACTAAAATGAGCAATACTACCTATAAAATGTATAGGTACGCTCTGTGCTTCTTTAAAACACAAAACTCTACATTCAATAAATTTATTAATTCCCTCGCTTATAAGTTTATAAAAATACCCATTAATTTCTATAGCATTTTTTGGTCTCAGGGCACCAGGATTAAAAATAAACTCTGCAAAAGATGCCAAATACATATTTGGGTTTTCCTGCTTATATATATTGTATTTTATAATATCTGGGGTAAGATCAAATCTTCTGGCAAACTCGGCTTTTAAAACCGCGGGCATTTTATTGTAAAAATAATCTCGCAGCAAACGTTTCCCAAAATAGTTTCCACTTGCTTCATCCATTAAACTATATCCTAAAGATACTGCGCTAGGATGCACGGTGGTCCCGTCAAAATAACTACTATTAGATCCCGTACCCAAAATACATACAATTCCAGGCAAAGTAGTAGCTGCATATACTGCAGCAATAGTGTCTT
>JABHYI010000092.1 GCA_018656255.1 Bacteroidota bacterium | reverse complement strand
GTTTTCTCTGGAGGCAAGGTATCGAGCTGCAAGGTAATGGCAGTTGTAAATGCCAACGTGCCCTCGCTACCAGATAATAGCGTACACATATTAAAAGCGTTATTACCTCCAAAAACAGTTGTGTCTATAAGTTCATCTAGAGCATATCCAGTATTGCGCCTATGAATTTCTGGTTTAGGAAATTGCTTTCTAATTTCTTGCTGCACCTCTTTGTTATGCAATACACTATGAAGCTCTTTATAAATAGATCCCTCAAGAGAGTCTAGTTTGGTTTTTTCTATAAATGTTTCTTTAGAAATACTAGAAAAACTAACCTGGGACCCGTCAGACAATATACAGTCTAAAGTCAAAACCTTATCTCTGGTAACTCCATACTGGATTGAAGTGGTTCCGCTAGAGTTATTACCTACCATTCCGCCAATCATACACCGGTTTGATGTAGATGTATTAGGTCCAAAAAATAGACCATAAGGTTTTAGATAATCATTGAGATCATCTCTGATAACACCAGGCTGAACCCTCACTGTTTTTGCAGCTATATCTAAGGCTATAATTTCAGTAAAATGTTTTGAGACATCCACAACAATACCCTCACCCACACACTGCCCAGCTAGTGATGTTCCTGCTGTTCTTGGGATTAAGGGAATCGCATTTTTTTGTGCAAAATGAACTAATTGCTGTATGTCTTGGTTGCCTGAAGGGTAGGCAACTGCAAGTGGTATTTTACGATACACAGAAGCATCTGTGGCGTAAATGGTTTTGTGTAAATCATCAAAAAAGAGCGTGCCTTTTAACTGGTTTTGTAATTCTTGCAGAAGCTGTTTCAAAATAAGGTATTGATGTTTAAAAATAGTGTTATTACAGGTAACCTAACACTATTTTACAGCAAAAAAATAGATGCTTGTAAAAAATTAAACCACTGGAGGCTTTAAAAGCGCACGCTTATACAAAGCTTCATATTGAGGGACTACTCGTGTTGTATCAAAGCGCAGAGAAGATTTCTTTGCATTTGCTTTAAAGCTGGCCAAAGTAGCATCGTCTTTTAAAATCTTAATAGCATTTGCTGCCATTTCTTTAATGTTTCCTACAGCACTTAAATAACCACTTTCTCCTGCAATGTTAACCTCTGGAAGACCTCCAGCATCACTAGAGATAATAGGCACTCCGCTTGCCATTGCCTCAAGAGCAGCTAGACCAAAGCTCTCTTTCTCTGAGGGTAAAAGAAAAAGATCTGAAAAACATAATATTTTATCCACCTCATTACTATTTCCAAGAAATACAACTTTATCTGCAATACCTAGGGATTCTGCTAGTGCTTCTGCAGGTTCTTTTTCTGGTCCTTCTCCAACCATTAGTAGTTTGGAAGGAATCTGTTTCTGTACTAAGTTGAATATTTGAATTACATCTTGTACCCTCTTTACGGGTCTTAAATTACTAACATGAGTAATAATACGCTCCTGGGGCAAGGCCATAATAGAGCGCTGACAGTCTGTGAATTGGTTTTCAAAACGCTTTGTATCAATAAAATTAGGAACCACGTTTATAGTCTTTTTTATGTCAAACAAGCGCAAGGTATCATCTTTTAAACTCTGAGAGACAGACGTCACACAATCACTATTATTTATACTAAAAGTTACCGCTGGTTTGTAGAAAGGATGGTTTCCTACCAATGTAATATCCGTACCGTGCAAGGTGGTAACCATTGGTATTTCAATACCTGCTTGGGCCAACATTTGTTTAGCCATATAGCCTGCATAAGCGTGCGGAATAGCATAATGAACGTGCATAATATCTATTTTATATAATTTAACCATATCTACAAGCTTACTTGAAAGGGCTAACTCATAGGGTTGGTATTTAAACAAAGGATACTGCGGAATGGTAACTTCATGAAAATGTATCTTCTTAGAAAGTAAATCTAAGCGCACTGGTTGTTTATAAGTAATAAAATGAACCTCATGACCATGATCTGCAAGGGCTAGACCTAATTCTGTGGCTACTACGCCACTTCCTCCAAAGGTTGGATAACAAACTATTGCTATTTTCATATAAAATGCTTTCTGCTTTTAATTAATGTAGTATTGTAAGACTTTAATAGAATTATAAAAATACTATTATTAGACCATATCATTGCAAGGTATTTTAAAGAGTCTTAGCCTGCTCCCAATACACGTCCATCTCTTTTAATGTCATGTCTTTAATGGCTTTACCCTGCTGGCTGGCCTTTTTCTCTAGATACTGAAACCGTTTGATGAACTTTTTATTGGTACGCTCAAGGGCATTTTCTGGATCAATGTTTAAAAAACGAGCATAATTAATCATAGAAAATAAAACATCGCCAAACTCAGCTTCCATCTTTTGCTGGTTTTTGGCAGCTACCTCAACTTTTAACTCGGCAAGCTCTTCTTGCAGTTTTTCAAAAACCTGTTCTGGATGTTCCCAATCAAAACCAACCCCCGCTACTTTGTCTTGAATTCTGTTTGCCTTAACCAGCGCAGGAAGAGATTTGGGCACACCCTGTAAAACGCTAGTTTTTCCTTCTTTTAGTTTT
>JABHYI010000294.1 GCA_018656255.1 Bacteroidota bacterium | reverse complement strand
GATGCTATGACGAAGGTTGAAGATGAAAATAAAGCAAAAAAAGCAGCCATCACAAAATATGCGGATGGTATGAAAGCAAAATTTGATTCATTAAAACAAGATGCCCAAACACTACCTTCTGGACTTAAAGTACACTGGGATACCAAAACACAAAACCAACGTCCAGCAGAGGGTACTAAAGTACTTGTAAACTATGCAGGTTTTTTGGAAGATAACGGAATGTTATTTGATACAAATAGAGTGATTTTGGCTAGAGATTACAACATGATCAACCCGCAACGTGAAGCTCAAAATGGGTACGCTCCTATTGCTATGACATGTAGTAAAGATGCGCAGTTAAATCCAGGATTTCTTGAGGCGCTGCTTATGATGTCTGTTGGTGATAAAGTTACTGCTTTTGTACCATCATATCTTGGATATGGTGAACGCGGAGCTGGGAATGTAATTCCTCCAAACTCTGACCTAGTGTTTGAAATAGAAATTACAGCCAAACAATAATATCATTTAAAAAAACATAAAAAAGCCCGACGGATTTACCGTCGGGCTTTTTTTTTATTACATCAAGTTGATACTATAATTATGTAAGTGGTATGTTTTTTAATATCTCTAAAACAAAGTTCCAATATTTTTGTGCGCTTGATATGCTCGCACGCTCATCTGGAGAATGTGCTCCTTTAATGGTAGGTCCAAAACTTATCATGTCCATCTTTGGATAGTTTTGTCCTAATATACCGCACTCCAAACCTGCATGACAAGCAGCCACATTAGGCTTTTCTCCATGAAGAGAAATGTATAAAGACTCTACAACTTGTAGAATAGCACTGTCCATATTTGGAGCCCATCCAGGATAATGACCACTGCAATCCACATCATACCCTGCCAACTCAAAAACGGATGTTAATGTTGCCGCCATATCATCCTTGGAAGAATCTACAGAAGATCTAGTAAGGCATTCAATTTTCAGGGTTGCATCTTTAACAGAAATTTTCGCAATATTATTTGAGGTCTCTACAAGGCCCTCAATGGCTGGACTCATTCTATAGACACCATTATGGGTTGCGTACACTGCATTTATAAATGCAGTTTGATCCTTTGGAGCCATAACCATCTGTGGAGCGTCTATTTTCTGAGTTTCTATGGTTAAATCTGGCTCAAGCAATCTGTACTCCTCAACCAGGTTAAATTGAATTTTCTCCATCTGCAATACAAACTCAGAAATATCTTGAGTTTTAACTACTACAGTGGCAGTACTCTCTCTAGGAATTGCATTTCTAAGTGATCCGCCGGCAAGAGATGCAATATGAGCAATATCTTTATTTGCAGCCAATAAACGATTCATCATTTTATTTGCATTTCCTAAACCTTTAATAATATCCATCCCACTGTGTCCTCCTTGTAGGCCCTTTACAATAATACGATACCCTTGCCCATTTGGAGCTGGAATTTGATGGTAACTACCACTTGCAGTAACATCTACACCACCGGCGCACCCTACTCCTATTTCATCATCTTCTTCTGTATCTAGGTTAAGTAAAATTTCACCTTCAAGCAAACCACCTTTTAGGCCAATGGCTCCCGTCATACCAGTTTCTTCGTCTATGGTAAAAAGCGCTTCAATGGCTGGATGAGCAATGGTGTCACTATCTAAAACAGCCATAATAGTTGCTACTCCTAGCCCATTATCTGCCCCTAGAGTTGTTCCATTGGCCCGAACCCAATCTCCATCTACATACATCTGTATGCCTTGTGTGTCAAAATCAAATACCGTATCACTGTTTTTTTGATGCACCATATCCAAATGAGATTGCATCACAATAGCTTTTCTATTTTCCATACCAGAGGTGGCAGGTTTTTTTATAATAACATTTCCTACCTCATCTTCAATGGTTTGAAGCCCTAAAGAGGCGCCAAAATCTTTGATAAACTTAATCACACGCTGTTCTTTTTTTGAAGGGCGTGGTACTGCATTTAAATCTGCAAATTTATTCCAAAGCGGTTTTGGAGATAGGTTTCTTATAGCATCACTCATTGTATTGTCATTAAAATTGAAATACAAAGGTAACCTATTTGATTTTTTTTAAACCTTGATTTTAAGCTAAGATTTTATAGTAGCAAGTAAGATTTATGGAGTTAAAACCAATGAATTAATCAAATAGTAAATACCTGTAACTATTGATTTTATTTTAAGATGGATTTAGTATTTTGCTATCATGTTTAAAAAGAAATCTACACTTATTATTGCGCTGCTACTGCCCGTGCAAATTGTATTGATACAGTTTTTAAAACACTATCCCGCATTTATAGAAAAATGGTATAGTCTAGGGCTATATCCCTGGATTGGAAAAATAGCTAGAAGCCTATGGGGCTGGGTGCCTTTTTCTGTGGGAGATGTTTTTTATACCTTAATTTTTATAGTTGCGGTACGTTGGATTTATAAAAACTTTAAAGCCTTTAGGTATGAGCCTGTAAAGTTGGTTTTTGAAATTACAGCCCACCTATCTGTGGTGTATTTTATGTTTCATCTATTATGGGGTTTTAATTATTACCGAGAGCCCTTACATACATCACTAAATCTAGGCAATGACTACACCACCGAGCAGCTCATAGATATTACCAACAGAGTAATTAAAAAATCTAATGAACTTCATAACGCACTGGGATATGCAGATTCGGTAAAGATAGACTTGCCTTACTCTCAAAAGCAAATGCTTGATATGACACAAAACAGTTATACAAATCTTCAAAAAACCTTTACCGATTTGTCCCTAGAGCCAACAAGTGTCAAAAAAAGCCTTTGGAGTCTGGGCCTTACCTACATGGGGTATAGTGGTTATTTAAATCCGTTCTCTGGAGAAGCGCAAGTAAATGGACTTATAAAGTCTTATAAATTTCCGGTAGTGGCTTGTCATGAACAGGCACACCAGTTGGGGTACGCAAAAGAAAACGAGGCCAACTTTATAGCCACTCTTGCAGCAATACACAATGATGACACCTACATTAAATACACAGGATATATTTTCGCACTTCGGTATTGTGTAAATGAATTATCCTACAGAGATAGAGAGCTATACCTGGAAACATTAGAAACTATACATCCTGGAATTTTAAAAAGCTATAAAGAAATGCGTGATTTCTGGGACAGCTATGACAACCCCATGGAAGAACTATCTAAGGCCTGGTACAATTTATTTTTAAAAGCAAACAACCAGCCCAAAGGAATTAAAACATACAGTTATATGGTGGCACTGATGGTGAATTATTTTGACAATAAACCATTATAAGGTTTGCTTAAAATATTTTAAAATTTCAATTATGATTTTTTTAACAACCACACATACCCTTTTGGATGCCATATATTGGTATCTTTAAGAAAAAAAACAATAAATTTTCAATGCTATGAAAAAAAACATACTGCTGTTGCTTGTTCTTTGTATTTCGCAAATGGGTATTTCACAAGAATACTTTCCTAAAAACGATGGCGTAAAAGAAAACAATGCGCAATACACTGCTTTTACTAATGCAACATTATTTGTCTCTCCAACAAACAAAATAAATAATGCAACCCTACTTATTAAACAAGGAAAAGTAATAGCCTCTGGTAAAAACGTAACTATTCCAAGCAATACTGTTGTGGTAAATCTGGAAGGAAAATATATATACCCTTCATTTATAGATTCGTACACAAACTTTGGTGTTAAAAATCCTGAGCGCAGCTCTGGAGGAGGTCGTTCTCCCCAATACGGAGCATCACGAGATGGATTTTACTGGAATGACCATATCATGCCAGAGAAAAACGCCATAGATCATTTCACCTATGACTCAAAAACAGCAAAAGCAATGCGTAAGGAAGGTTTTGGTCTTGTAAACACCCACAGCATGGACGGTATTGCACGTGGTACAGGACTCCTTGTAGCACTTAACGATCAAGGCAACCAGGCAATGCGCATTATTGATGACGCGTTAGCACAGCACTATTCATTTTCTAAAAGCGTAACTAGTAGACAATCATACCCAGGATCTCTTATGGGAGCCATGGCGCTTTTGCGTCAAGTATATCACGATGCAAATTGGTATGAAAAAGGAAACATACCTACCAAAGACAGATCATTAGAAGCCTTGCTTAAAACCAAATACAAAGTATCCATCTTCGAGGCAGGAAACAAAAGCAACAACTTAAGGGCAGCCAAAATTGGAAATCAGTTTGGAATTAACTACCTCATTGTTGGTGGCGGTGATGAGTATGAAATGATACAACAAACAAAGGCAACCAATGCGAGTTATATTATCCCATTAAATTTTCCAGACCCCTATGATGTAAGTAACCCTTATATGGCTAGTTACCTATCTCTAGAAGATATGCGCGCCTGGAACCAAGCACCAACAAATCCAAAAGCATTACAAGACAACGCAGTGCCTTTTGCCCTGACCACCTTTAAGTCTAAAAAACCAAAAGATTTTACTAAAGATCTTTTAGTTGCTATTAAATATGGTTTAGATAAAACAAAAGCCCTAGAGGCACTGACCACTGAGCCTGCACGTATGCTTCAAATTAGCGATAAGGTAGGATCACTAGATAATGGAAAATATGCCAATTTTTTGATTACCTCTGGCCCTTTATTTGAAAAGGGTACTACACTCCACGAAAACTGGGTACAAGGAATAAGAAGTGTTATCAATACCATGGATCAAACAGATATAAGAGGATCTTACAACCTAGCCTTAGCAGGGCTTAGTTATGCACTAGAAATCTCTGGAGAAGCCGCAAAACCAAAAGCTAAAATAACACTTGGTGAAGCAGATTTTTCTGCAAAACTAACCTATAAAGACAACTGGATAACTCTTTCTTTCACTAATAAAGAGACGAATGATGTGTACCGCACAACCGCTATTATTGAAAAAAACACGATGAGCTTTACAGGCAAAGCAGTACTGCCTAGTGGTATAGAAACTACCTTTAATGCAAATAGAAATATGGGGGTTGCCAAAGATATTTCAGATAAAAACAAAGACACTGCAACTAAAGGTGCCCTTCGTGAGATTATGCCTATAACCTATCCAAATGTAGGTCTAGGAAATACAACTCAGCCAAGAGAGCAAACCCTACTGTTTAAAAACGCAACGGTTTGGACTAGTGAGGCAGAAGGAATTTTAAAAAATACCGATGTACTTGTAAAAAATGGTAAAATATCTAAAATTGGAAAAAATCTATCTTCTAAAGGTGCTATAGAAATTGATGCAACAGGTAAACATCTTACAGCGGGGATTATAGATGAACACAGCCATATTGCAGCACTCTCTATTAATGAGGGAGGGCAAAACTCCTCTGCAGAGGTTACCATAGAAGATGTTGTAGACCCTGAAGATGTAAACATTTACCGCAACCTAGCGGGTGGGGTTACCTCCATACAGATACTTCATGGATCAGCAAACCCCATTGGTGGGCGTTCTGCCATTTTAAAACTAAAATGGGGAGAAGATGCAGATGGACTAATTTATGATAACAGCCCTAAATTTATCAAGTTTGCACTAGGAGAAAATGTAAAACAATCTAACTGGGAGAGTTACAGTCGTTTTCCTCAAACCCGTATGGGTGTGGAGCAATTGTATGTTAACTACTTTAATAGAGCTAAAGCCTACGATGAATTGAAAAAAAGTGGCAAACCCTACCGCAAAGATGCTGAACTGGAAACATTGGCCGAAATTTTAAACGGTGAGCGTTTTATAAGTTGCCACAGTTATGTGCAAAGCGAGATTAACATGCTCATGAAAGTTGCCGAAAAATTTAATTTTCGCATCAACACATTCACACACATATTAGAGGGATATAAAGTAGCAGATAAAATGGCGGCTCATGGTGTGGGCGCCTCTACATTTAGTGACTGGTGGGCCTATAAGTATGAAGTGAATGATGCCATCCCTTACAATGCAGCTATTATGGCCTCTCAAGGGGTCACTGTAGCCATTAATAGTGATGATGGCGAAATGTCTAGACGCTTAAACCAAGAGGCTGCAAAAACTTTCAAATACGGTGGTATGACCGAGCAAGAGGCTTGGAAAACAGTAACGATAAACCCAGCAAAGCTATTGCATTTAGACCATAGAGTTGGGAGTATTAAGGTAGGAAAAGATGCAGATTTAGTGTTGTGGAATGGCCACCCTATGTCTGTATATTCTAAGGCAGAAAAAACCATTATAGAAGGAAAAACCTATTTTGATTTGGACTTAGATAAGCAAAAGAGAACAGCTATATCAGCAGAGAGAAACATGCTAATGACCATGATGCTTAATGAAAAGGAAAATGGAGGTAAAACAAAACCCCCTGTCAAAAAAACAAACAAGAATTTTCACTGTGACACAGAATTTTAATAACCATAGCACGTATATATTATGAACACATTAAGACACTTATTTATTGTAATAACGGCTATAACTGGATTATCTGTAGCCGCACAACAGACCCCTGCTCCTTCTCAAAAAGGAGCCATAACCATTACTGGAGCCACAGCTCATATTGGTAATGGAAATACCATTGAAAACGCAACCATTATTTTTGAAAATGGAATTTTAACAGCCGTTGGAACTTCTAGCGTAAGCGCTAAAGGGACTATTATAAATGCAACAGGCAAACATGTATACCCTGGCTTTATAGCACCTGCAAAATCATTAGGACTTATTGAAGTGAATGCGGTAAGAGCAAGTAATGATCAGGACGAAATTGGTGATATGATACCTCACATCAGAAGTATCATTGCCTACAATGCAGAGAGTAAAGTGGTAGAATCTATGCGCCCAAATGGTGTACTGATTGGCCAAATTACACCACAAGGTGGTACAATCTCTGGAAGTTCATCTATTGTTCAGTTTGATGCCTGGAACTGGGAAGATGCCGCTATAAAAACAGATGATGGCATACACCTGCATTGGCCAAGTACCTTTAGAAGAGGTAGATGGTGGGCTGGAGAGTCTAGAGGGTACCAACCTAATAAAAACTACACCAAACAAACACAAAAAATAACCACCTACCTTAAAAGTTCTAAAGCCTTTGGCTCTGGAGAAGACCAAGCAGCAAATGAATCTTTAAAGGCTATGCAAGGACTATTTGATGGGTCTAAAAAACTATATGTGTATGCAGATGGAGAGAAAGAAATTATAGATGCTATTACACTTAGTAAGCAAGCTGGAATAGATAAAATTGTTTTAATTGGAGCCTATCAAGGATACAAAATAATTCCTTTTTTAAAGCAGCATGATATCCCCGTTCTGGTTCAGCAAACACATGCACTTCCAAAAAGCGCGGATGATCATTATGATTTGCCTTACAAACTCCCTAAATTACTTGTGGAGGGAGGTTTACTCGTTGGATTGCAAAATAGTAGCATGTCTAATTTCCAGACAAGAAACCTACCCTTTTATGCGGGACAACTAGTGAGTC
>JABHYI010000293.1 GCA_018656255.1 Bacteroidota bacterium | reverse complement strand
GTGTTTGGCCACCTTCGCTTTGCAGAGTTGCTCGCAAAGAAGGGGGTACTTTATTGTATAAATTCTTTACAGCGTCTGATGCGCTAAAAACTGTATTTATAGCTGGACGCCCCATGCTGTCTTGTTGGTCATAGGTTCCAGAGAAATCTAAAACACCATCACAAGGCTCACAAGATCCTCCGCAGTCAATAGCCGTCTCATCTGCGTTTTGAATACCATCATCACAGGTAGCATCGTTTAGAATATTTCCGTTATCGTCATCATCTACGCATTGCACAAATACTAGAGAAGTAAAAATGGCAAGCAATAATAGGTTTATTTTATATGTTTTCATCTTGAATGTATTAATGTGATACTATTATTGTTTTCTACTTGTAGTTACCCAAATGTTATAGGCATCTGGCGCAGACCCTACCGGTAAATAACCTTGCGCTACACCAACATGAGTGGGCGCAGTACCAAGCATAGAATTTGGCACTTCTACCACAATGGCCAACACGTTTAAATCTTCAAAGAAATCACTGGCATCTTGCGGTGGCAAAAAACCCTCTGGAGCAACTGTTCCACTACTGACCAAATTATAACGGTTAAAATCAAAATAGAAAGGATCTCTTCTAGGTCCTGCATATACTTGCATCCCATTATTTGAAGTAGTTTCTGCCGAATCAATATCTGAAACTTTCACAACAGTTCTTGTGGCGGTAGTAACAATACTTGTCTGGGCACCTGTTTGAAGGGGCGCTACAGGACCAAAAAAGTACATAGAATCTCCTCTTTTAACAGCTTGAATCACTAAATCTTCAACAAAATCTCCAGTGTTGTCAATATTAAAGGTAACAACAACATCCTGATCAAACGCTGCATTGGTTGTTTGTTCCATTGGAGCCAGTGGTCCTTGAACGGTAGCCACCAAAACAGTATTGTCTGGACTGTTTCCCTCAAAGGCAAAGAAATCTGCAATATCTGCATAAGTTGCAGCTACATTTGGAGCATCAATATGATCTGCTGAAATCAAAAACACAGAGAAACAGGCAAGCCCTATTGCTCCTAATACCGAAAATAGTTTTGTTTTTTTCATAATGGATTTAGTTTTTAAAAAATTATATTGTTTTCTTTACCCAACAAGTGACAAATGTACACCCACTAGTTTTAATAAAAAAGATACTTTTTAGTAAAGGTACATAGGATACTTAATATGTCTTTAAAAGTAAATTGTAATTTTTAAATGTAGCACATAAATGAACCCTTCTGCACAAGATTGGATAAAAAAGTTTTTAAGCACCTATAAACAGGAGGTAACATCATTACAATTTACTTCAAAAGATGCTTTTTATGACCTGTTAAATGCCACTGGCTTTTTATATGGCAATGCAAACAGCCTTATACTAAAACATGATATTGACTTAGCGCTTTCTCACCAGGAGTGTACCAAAGTAAATTTATTTCATGCCCTTTTATATACGGGTGTTAGCCATACACCATCGGCATCACCTCAAGAAATAATTAGCACTATTGTTCAATACTACAAAGCGCTTGACAAAGCAAAAACAGGTTTTTTAAAGGCCATTATTTTTTCTAGTTCAGAGGTCTCGAACCTTGAGAGCATTTTATCAAAAAGACTCCATGAAATAAATACAGTAAACAAAACAAATGCGGTCTCTTTATTAAGCTATGCACTGCTGTATATAGATGTTTTAGCTTTTGAATATTGGCTGTCTGAGGGTAGTGATAGCAAAGCATTTACAAAAAAGCTTGAGCTTCAAACAATGCTATGCTGTTTTGGGTCATTAAATGCAAAACAAGAAAAAACGCAATATGATAGCATGCTTATCTCTCTCTTTGAGGCTTCCTCCCAGTATAAGGACGCCAAGCAAAGTATGGAAACAGCCAATAGCAAAGATAATTTTGAGCAGTTTTCTGCCTATGCAAGAAAATACATTTTTGATGTAAGCACACTCGCTGTTTGGGAAAACAAATCCTTAGACCCTAAAGAAAAAACATACCTGAAAGCCTTAGCAAGTAACTTGGAGCTTGATCAAAATACCCAACAAAAAAGTATTGATGCTATAAAAGCGTTTTCTTTAAAAACTCAGGGGAAGGTTAGCCTTTTTGAGTACGCAACACCTATCAAACAATTTTACACCCAATCAACAAG
>JABHYI010000268.1 GCA_018656255.1 Bacteroidota bacterium | reverse complement strand
GGAGTTATTCGTTATTTCAATAAATTCAAGCTCTTTACTAGAATACCCAGCATCCTCCAGAGGGTTGTAATGTATTTTACTAATCACTAAATCTGGAACAGAAACATCCATGCAATTACTAGAGGAACCAATATTTGTACTCATCCAATTGATTCTCTCTTGGATCCATTGTTTCATCTCGATAATATTTTCTGCTTGATCGGCAACCGTAGGCCAACCCTCCTGTGGCGGCCATCGTTGTAGCTCTCTTGCCTTAGATTCGCTTAAAAGGGCTACATACCCGTCTATTAGATTAGAAATTGTGAGATAGTTTAAGGTTTGATTTGCACCAGTTAACTCAAACCAGCGTTTTGCCAAATAACAATTAAATGTATCGTCTTGAAATAAATCTCTCCAAAATTTAGCGCCTCTATTTTCAAAATCTAATTGCCATACATCAAAAAAACTTCTATCAAATCCAAAAACAAATAAATCATTTCCGAAGGATAAGTTGTAATCCCAAATAGGCCCTGCTCTTAGTTTACCACCCCTATCCTTATGAAAATAGGTGCTAAATTGATAAGCATCTGGATTTGAGGCAATTTCTGCCATGAGGATATAATCTACAAAACTTGGAATATCAATCATAGATGGATACCCATCAATAATAGATGTATTGGCGGGGTTTGTCTGGTCTGCCAAATTATAAAATATAGTTTCTATATAATTAGCTTGCGCAGAAGTAATATCCTCAGTTTTGGGATAATGATGTAAAAAATTAGTATCCCAACCTCCATAATTAGGCATTGTCCAAGCTATTTCATCTCCTCCAGTAGTTTTGTCTGCCTTTATTATGTATCCTCCAGTTATATCTGGAAAATCATTATCATCATCAGCTATTTTTTTTAAATTTACTCTATCAGAATCTCTCTTAACTTTCTCGGTTAAAAAATATACGCCTTTGTAATCACCATTAACAATTACTTCAATATATTGTACTCTTGGGGCGTAATTACCCATGTTACTAGCCAATGTGTAAGACAAGTAATCGCGAATCATAGATGGATCATAGGCTAAAGAATTTAAAACCCAGTCATTCTCTGAAGGCATACCCAATAAACTAACATTATTGTTAGAATCACCATCTTGCAAAAGAGTGGTAAAACCATATGGTTTTTTATCTAATGCCTGGGAACTACTTCCTCTTAATTCGATCCCTATCCTACCCTTGTAATTTAAAAAAGATTCGTTGGTACTATCTGTTAAATAATTTCTAGAACCATCTGGTCTATAAATAAGCTGCATACTACCCAATACTTTTGGCTCGTCTGGTATATCTATGGGTGCATTGGTATCTGGGTCTATATCTGTAGAAATTACCATAATAGGTAAGTTACTATCATTTAATATTGTTTGTTGTGCAAATGAAACTTGACATAAAAACAAAAAAAAGAATAACAAAAGAAATGATTTATTTTTCATGAGATAAATTATTAAATTGAATTGTAAATACATCAAATTAGGCAGTTACTGTTAAGTAGTTTTATTGGTGCGGTTACAAGTAAATATAGTTAATACATCGTTAGTAGAGTTGAAATAATTCTTAATACTCTAAAAAATAGTTACAGTATAACTACCTTTTATTTAGACATTATTGATCAACCCATTGCTCTATTGTTTTAAACACAGGACACAGATTTTGAGATTTATTTGTTAAACTATACTCTACTTTTGGAGGTATTTGTTGGTATTGTTTTCTAGAAATAAGCTTATCTTTTTCAAGACTTTTTAATTGATCTGTCAATACCTTACGTGAGATATTTGGTATAGAAGCTGCTAGTTGACCAAAGCGTATAACACCTCGTTTTCTTATAATATTTATAATGATTAACTTCCATTTACCTCCCAACATCTCGGTAAACATACTTACGTGACAGGGCTCATTAGTTACATTCATAATACTGTATTAGTTACTTAATAGTATCTACAAAAACATAGTTACCTAAAGGTAACAAGTTACTTTATATAACCAAAAATAGTACTTTTGTGTAACTAATAAAAAAAACAAACAATAAATTATGAAATCATTTTTTACACTACTTCTTTTCTCTGTAACAGTTCTTACACATGCACAGTCAAAGTTCAACCTAGATACAAGCACCGTAACTTGGATTGGAGAGAAAATTACAAGCCAATCTCACACGGGTACTCTGAAATTTAAAAAAGCAGCCATAAATCTAGAAGACCTGAAAAACCCATATGGTGTATTTGAGGTAGACATGACAAGTTTAACCAACACAGATTTAACTGGGAAAGGAAAACAACAACTTGAAGGACATTTAAAATCTGCTGATTTTTTTGATGTAAATACATATGCTACTGCATACGTTTCTATAAATAAGGTACTAACAAAAAAAGGGAACCTACATGAAGTGTCAGGAGATTTAACAATTAAAGAAATTACCCATCCTGTTAATTTCTCTGTAACAATTTTAAAAGATAAAATATCAGGAAAATTGACCTTTGACAGAACTAAATATAATGTTAAGTTTGCTTCAGGGAGCTTTTTTGAAAACCTAGGTGATAATTTAATAAATGACACAATTACACTAGAGATTAACCTAAATAAACTATAACACTATGATAGAAAACAAAACAGATCGCCCAAAGTGCCAATGTGGTAATACTCAAGATGAAAATGGATATTGTGACGGATCTCATACAAAATAACATAACTTAACAAAAAATAAGCCCTACACTAGGGCTTATTTTTTTGGTTACAGATTTCATTAAAATATAAAATTTAGAGTGTAACGGCTTTTCACATGTCTTAAAAAAGACAGTGATAGCCTGCCCAAGAGCATATATTAAATTGTTGGAAAATAGGTCCAATGTTAAAGAAATCACAAGAGGTATATAGCACTTGCACAATCCACCCTATTTTTGTAGGTTTATACAAAAGTTAAAGCTATCAAAGAAGAAATGGATTTATTAGAACAAGCAGCTGAGTTTGAAAAAGCAAAGATGAGTCACATGTCTACCAGTGACCGTGTACACGCATCACGTGAGGCTAAAAGACTTGTGCTTGCTATCAATGAAATGTACAAGAAAACAAAAGACGAAAAACTAATGGATGCCATGAAACGCATCACCGCGAAAAAGAAAAAAATAGAAGTTCGCCTCAAAGGGAGGTCAGAAATATCTTAATCAAACAAAAAACTGCGCTACTAGCGCAGTTTTTTTTTACATCTATCTTTCAGAAATTAAAAAAATAACTTCTAATTTATGTATTTATAATACAAACAAAGCGTAAATCTTGTGGCTCTTATTGTTAGTCTAGTTTTAAAAAAAATACTATTATTGTCTAAACAATAAGACAGTTTTATAAGCACAGTAAAACACCTTATTGAAAAACTTAAATACCCAAGTTTAAAAACAATACAATGGATTTATTAGAACAAGCACAGGCATATGAAGATGCAAAAATGAGCCACATGTCTACCAGTGACAAAGTTGCTGCATCACGAGAGGCAAAAAGGCTAATACTAGCTATAAACGAACGCTACAAAGAGACAAAAGATGAGACGCTAATGGACCTCATGAAAAGACTTACCGTTAAAAAGAAAAAAATCGAAAAAAGATTGGGAGGCCTACCAACAGAGTTATAGCCCTAAAAAGTAAACACCATAAAAAAACCGCTTCTTTAAAGAAGCGGTTTTTTGTTTAATAGCATTTAGTGTTATAAAAAATCTACTTGACCATTTTCTATATGGTACATAGCCCCTACTACTTTTATTTCACCTGCGGCTTCCATCTCTTTTAATACAGGACTCATAGCTCTGAGGTTATCAATGGCCATATGCACATTTTTAACAGCTACCCTATTTACAAAATCAATATTGCTAGAGGTGCGCAAAGCCGCATCTGCAGGTTCTGTTACTGCAGTAACAGCTGGCGCTATTTTTTCAAGCATACCCGTGAGGTTTCCTAATTTTGCATGATCACAGGCTCCTTTTACGGCTCCACAAGCTGTATGCCCTAATACTACAACAACTTTAGTGCCTGCTAGTTTTGTTGCAAACTCCATAGACCCTAAAATATCTTCGTTCACAAAGTTTCCTGCAATACGAATGCTAAATAAATCTCCAATACCTTGATCGAAAACCAATTCTGCAGAAACCCTTGAGTCTATACAATGTAATACAGTTGCAAAAGGATATTGTCCTGCGCTTGTGTCTGCAACTTGTTGCATTAAATCTCTAGAGACTTGAGTACTTGTTATAAACCTATTATTTCCGTCTTTTAATGCTTGCAAAGCAGCATCTGGGCTCATTGCCTCTTGTGTTTGTTTTGTGTGTGCTTTCATAATTATTATTTTTTCAGTTCTAAATTTACGATACTTTTTTTGGTCTTAATGTGAAAAATTTAATAAAACTTTCTGGATTTTCTACAACACCTCTTTCAGAAATTAATGTTATAAAAATGTTCCTGTTTTGAGCCTTTTCTTGAAAATCCTCAAGAATTTCGATAATATCGTTATCCAAATAACGAGTTTTAGTTACATCTAGCTCTAAACTACTGTCTCTAGGTAAAGAATCCAGTTCTTTTAAAATAGCACCTTTATTAAAAAAGGTAACTTCTTCTGCTAATGTCATTTTAACTTTAATAACACCATTACTTTTATCTTCCATGTGTAAAAAGTGAGAGTTTTGATAACTCTTTATTAAAATAACAACAACACCTACAGACAAACCTAGTGCAATACCTACAAGCAAGTCTGTAAATACAATACCCACCACTGTTACTGTAAAAGGGGCAAACTGTTTCCAACCCAATAGATACATCTCTTTAAATAAAGATGGCTTTGCTAGCTTATATCCTACAATTAACAAAATAGAAGCCAACACAGATAAAGGTATTTTATTTAAAAGGGTAGGAATTGCAACCACAGATATTAGCAATAGAAAACCATGTATAATAGCGGCCATTTTGGTTTTCCCGCCAGACTGTATATTAGCAGAAGATCTTACAATAACCTGCGTTAGAGGTAGACCCCCAATTAATCCAGATACAATATTACCAGCACCTTGTGCTACTAGTTCTTTATTGGTTGGAGTAACCCTTTTTAGAGGGTCCAACTTATCGGTGGCCTCAACACACAGTAATGTTTCTAGACTCGCAACAAGAGCGATAGTGAAGGCTGTAATCCAAATAGCTGGATTTGTTATTCCAGAGAAATTTGGTGTACTAAACTGCCCTAAAAACATATCAAAGCTATCTGGTATAGGTACACTAACAAGATGCATATTTGATATTCCAAAAACTGTGCTGTCTTGGGTGAAAATGAAATATAAAATCCCAACTCCAACAGCCACAAGTGGCCCTTGTATGAGGGTGAAAATTTTTCCTTTATTGGAAAGAACAGTACTCCACAGTAGCAGAATCACTAGGGCAATAATAGCAATAATAGTAGGACCTACACTTATTGCATTAATAGCATGTAAAATACCAGAGAAGGTAGTGTCTCCATCTACTTGAAAAAATGCAAAATCAACCTCTTGTGAGGAATTATACCCAAAAAAATGAGGAATCTGCTTTAAGATGATGATAATACCAATTCCAGTTAGCATTCCTTTAATAACAGATGAAGGAAAATAATACCCAATAATACCCGCTTTCAAAAAGCCAAATACCATTTGTATAACACCTCCAAGAACAACTGCTAGTAAAAAGTTCTCAAAACCACCTAAACTACTAATGGCAGTAAGTACAATAGCTGCTAATCCTGCCGCTGGGCCACTAACTCCTACTTGAGAGCCACTTAAAACTCCTACTAATATACCACCGACAATTCCTGCAATAAGACCAGAAAACAGTGGAGCTCCACTGGCCAAGGCAATACCCAAACAAAGAGGTAATGCAACAAAAAACACAACAATACTTGCAGGTATATCGTTCTTTAAATTCTTAAAAATAGTTGATTTAGACATATGCGTACGTGCAAAATAGAATTAGCTATTTTGCTTTTTTTTTAATTAAATAGAAAATTGAAATGTAGGGGTATGAGAAAATTTAAAATAAACTTCTCATACCAAGAGGAAAACTAAAGAAACACCTCTGGTGGTGGGTTACTTATTTCTAAAAAAACAGAACCAAAAAAAGTGTTTGGAGATTGTGCTATTTTACTTGAGTTGGAATTCGAAAAAACAATAGCTAACTGCCCGTGATTGGTTGTTATTTTCTTTTCTTCAGAAAGTTCTTTTTCTTGCTTGTTTTTATTTTCACTTTCTTTCTCAGAATCGTTGTCAATATCTATGACCACAGCAGTAATTTGCGCGGTAACTAGTATAGAGTTAAATATAGGTTGTCCTATAAAGAAAAACAACACAGCTATACTTAGGAGGGTTTTATGAGCTTTTATTAATAAAAATGTACTCAATTGTAATCGGTTTTGTTTGGTTGAAAAATTATAATTGTAATTCTTTAATTAAGGAAATTATTTAACATCTATTCCCTTAAAAAGCACAAATATAATAGCTAGTTGGTTAAAAATTTAAAATTTAATTTTATTAATAAAAATTTAACCTTTAGTGTTAAAATTCAGGATAAAAAAACCTCAACATACAATGTTGAGGTTTTATAAAAAAGGTAACAATAAGTATTACTTAAACACTACCACTCTCTTGCTTGCCTTGAATGAGCCGTTGGTTAACGAAACAAAAAACACGCCTACTGGTTGAGCGCTAAAGTCTAATGAAGTTGTATGGGTTTGCCCATTACTATCCAATAACCCTTTTGTTATTTGCTGACCGATTGTATTGTATACACTGTAGCTAATAGCACCAAAGTCCCTAGTTGTTGTGAAATTTACATCATACTGCTTTGCTCCTGCTGCTATAATAGTAAAATCACCAGCATTGAACTCTTCATCTATGACAGATAGGGTTGTATTGTTAATTGTTTTTGTAAATGAGTCATTAGGAGTGTTAGCATCTTCAGACAACAAAGTACGTGCTTCTATCTCATATTCTTGCTGAGCTATTGATAAATCTACAGTGGTGTTAAATGTATAGGTTGCTGAACTTTGAGGAGCAATAGTTTCTGTAAATGTTTCTGTAACAATTAAGGCTCCATCTACTCTAAGTGCAACATCAAAATTACTTTGAGGGTCTGTTCCAAAATTAAATATTTTAACAGTTACAGTTTCTGCGTCTGTTAAATCATCACCACTTACTGGTTGGTCAAAGTTGTATACACCTATATCTTCAGAGAAACCATTATTTAAAGTAAAGGAGGCAATACGTGTTCTCCATTGGTTAACTCCCTGGAAATACTCTGAGGTATGCCAAAAAGTAACACCATCTGGATCCATAGTAAGGTGGGCGTAATCTCCAAATCTGTTTGTATTTGTTTGTCTTCCTAAACCATCCCATATAACTCCCTCAGGAAAAGTCATCTGGCCAAGGGCATCACCGTCATAACGACCTGTATATCTAATACTAGCAGATGTGTTTTCACTACTAAGGTTATATGCCATACCAATATTTCCGTCTTGATCCATAGCTGAGCTACTCATGTATCTGCTTTCTCCGTCCTCAGGAGCAAATGACCCTTCTTGGAATAAAGACCAAGTGCTGTCTGCATCTGTATTACGTAGTTCTATCCAACGAATACCACCACGCTGGCCACCCATATCTTCATTAAAAGTAATTACCCAAGAATTATGATTTACAAAACTCCTGTAGTTTGCAGCAAAGCTAATTACTCCAGAGGCGCCATCTAAACGTTGGTCTGTACTTGGTTGTTTGAAATCTCCCTGTCCAAATTGACGGAAAAAAGAATCAAAAGGAGCTGTTTCAATCTCTTGAGGCTGGCTAACTGTTGAATTATCTGGAGTAACAAAATCTGTTTCTATGGTCCAAACCTTGATGTGGTCATAAGAAACACCACCCCAAGAACCATCTTGCAGGTAAACAATAAAGGCAGGAGAATCTGTATCAGCATCATTACCTACTAAATTGGCCGGCTCTGGGCTAATTACTGTGGTTGGGTTTCTAATGAATTGAGGTAAATTAAACCCAATAATTGTTGGATCCTCGTCACCGTCTATCATAGCCTGTCTGTCTAAGACATACACTTTATCACCTTGGGTTTTGTTGGC
>JABHYI010000291.1 GCA_018656255.1 Bacteroidota bacterium | reverse complement strand
CTTGCTTTGCAGCATCAACAGCTCCTTGGGTTCCTCTCCAAGACATCACAGTAGCATTTGGAGCTAGACCGCCTTCCAAAATTTCATCCCAACCAATAATTTTCTTGCCTTTAGAATTAATATGCTTTTCTATTTCTGTTATAAAATAGCTTTGCAAACCGTGCTCATTTATAAGGTTTTTTTCTGTAATGAGTTTTTGACAATTAGGGCAGGCCTTCCAGTTTGTTTTAGGGGCCTCATCGCCTCCAATATGGATATACGCTCCAGGAAATAATTCCATCACCTCATCTAGTACATTTTTAAGAAAAGTAAAGGTCTCTGGCTTTGGGCAATAGATGTTTTCAAACACGCCCCATTTAGTTGCCACTGGAACTTGCTCTTTAGTACATCCTAAATCTGGGTAGGCATGAATAGCAGCCTGGGCATGTCCAGGAAGTTCAATTTCTGGAATTATAGTTACATGATGTTCTTTGGCAAAGGCAACAATTTCTTTAACCTCTTGTTGGGTGTAAAACCCGCCATAGGGCTTGCCGTCAAAGCGTTGAGGTGTGTCGTTATAATGCCCTATTAATGTTTCTTCCCGATAGGCTCCTTTACTGGTGAGATCTGGATATTGTTTTATTTCTATACGCCACCCCTGATCATCTGTTAGATGCCAATGAAAGGTATTCATTTTTAAGGCTGCCAACTCAGCGATATATTGTTTAATAAACTCTTTTGGGAAGTAATGGCGGGATACGTCAAGATGCATACCGCGATATGTAAACATAGGGGCATCTTTAATTTCTAAACAAGGAATCGTTATAGTGTCAACTCCAGATGTGTGTTCTTGTTCTACATCTGGAGGTAGTATATGGCGCAAACTCTGAATTGCATAAAAAGCGCCCGCGCCGTCTGAGGCTTTAATAGTAATGCGTTTTTTAGAAATAGTGAGTGTATACCCTTCTTTTGGCAACAAAGTGTCTTTAATAATTAAAATAGTTGCGGCAGTTTGTGGAGCAGAAATTAGATCAATTCCAGCGCCATTAAAAAGGTATACTTTTAAGAAATTTGAGGCTGTTTTAAATTCTGGGATTGCAAAGAGAGTGCTTGTTTTAGTTAAGGTGAAATTACCGCCACTTATTTCTAGTTGTTGCGGGGCTGGAATAATGTTAGCCTGAGTAACTAGAAGTTGTTTGCCCTTATTGGGAGCACAACTATTGGTCAAAATAAAAAGCCCCAATAGTAAAAATAAAGGGAGGCTATAAAAGCGGCTTGTGTTGGTACTATAGTGCATTGAGGGTTTTAAATTGTAGTATTGTGGATTGTGGATCTTTGGTTAAAAAAATGATTTTCTTTTCCTGGCCAGGCAACAAATCAAAAAAGTTGTCTGTAAAGTGCCCTGGAGTGTTTGTATATAAAAATACATTTTTTTGCAGTGTTGTAGCCTTAAGTGAAATTTCAAGACCTTGAGAAACTACATTGGTTTTCATGTCAAAACCCTCCTCACCTAGTGCTAAATCTTTTGGTTTTGCAAAATAGTGTACCCCTTGAGTATCCCCAAATAGAATCTTTGCGTAGGTCTGTTTTGGGTCAAACTCAATCTCGCTTAAATCTACCTGATAGACTACTTGGTTTTTCTCATTAAAGGTACGTACAGATTTTGTGGGTGTTTGGTGCAGGATATTTCCGTTAAAATCATAAAATACAACCTGCATTGGCTGCCCTAAAGTAATGGGGCCATCATCTACCACTTTAATTTTTAATAGGCTGTTTTGCTCAAAAGGGATGATTATTCTATTTTCAAAAGCTTGTTTTACCTTGTAATGCAAAGCTTTCCAGTTTCCTAAACCATCAATGCTGGACCAAGAAACTGCAGGCCAGCAATCATTAAGTTGCCAGTACAAAGTCCCCATATTGTATGGCTTTGCTCCGCGATGCGCTTTGATGCCTTTGGTTATGCCATAAGCCTGTAATAATTGACTCACGTATATGTAATCTTCAGGGTTTGTTGGCACTGGAAAATCTCTTTCCATGTACTGCTTAATGATGGCAAACCCTCTAGAATGCTTTTGATGGCTTTTAAAACTTGGATGAGAAAGATCGATGGTGTCCTCTTGGGTGAAATACTTGATAGCCTGATATCCCGGATAAGACTGGAACCCAAATTCGCTCATAAATCTAGGTACCTCCTGCTCAAAATGCTCAAAGGGATAGCCATCATGCCAGACCCACCAATCATGCGCATCTCCTTGAAACTGATACCGTTTATCTCCCCTGCCAAACTTGGGAGAGCTTTCCCAATATGAAATACTCCCATGTAAGCTGTCTACTACTTTGGGTAAAATACCATTAAAAACCGCTTGATAACTGTTCCAAATTTCTTCTTTTTGAGCTTGGGTTTTATCTGCTTGCCAACCCCAACGGTACCATCCTTCGCTGTTTTCGTTATTCCCACAATAAAGGGCAATACTTGGGTGTTGCCTTAGCCGTTTTACATTGGCTATGGCCTCATTTTTAACATTGTTTAAAAATTCTTTATCTCCAGGGTACATTGCGCAAGCAAACATAAAATCTTGCCAAACTAAGATCCCTTTTTCATCACATAGGTCATAAAACAAGTCATCTTCATACACCCCGCCGCCCCAAACGCGCAGCATATTCATGTTTGCCTGGAGAGCGTCGTCCAGTAATTTCACGCGGTCCTTGGGCTGCACCTGGGAGAGAAATATGTTTTGCGGAATATAATTTGCCCCTTTTAAGTAAATAGGCTTACCGTTAAGTTTAAAATAGAAGCTTTCTCCAAGGCTGTCTTTTTCTGTAACGAGCTGTATGGTCCTGATGCCTACTTTTTTGTGAAGGGTTTCTAGAATTGTGTTGTCTTTTTTAAGGTGTATTGTAAAATCATATAAAAAGGGAGTGCCAAGATTGTGTGTCCACCAGAGTTTTGGGTTTTTTATAGAAAATGGAATGCTGTAATTATTTGTACCTACATGTGTTGTTATGGGTTTAGAATATATTTCTCCTGTGGTGTTATTTACAACCTCTATAACACAGCGCGTATCTGCCTCAAAAGACATCACTTCAATGTTTGCCTCTACCAATGCCTGAGAAGTTGTTATTTCTTGGGTTTTAATATATACATCCTCAAGCCTTGCCATACTGTAAGACACTATTGATACATCGCGCCAAATACCCATGGTTTTGATCTTTGGACCCCAATCCCAACCGTACTGAAATTGTGGTTTGCGAGAAAACACTCTTGGACCTTCGGGGAGGGTATAGCCTAATTTTAATGAGGCCTTAGCTTCTGTAGCATCTGTACT
>JABHYI010000153.1 GCA_018656255.1 Bacteroidota bacterium | reverse complement strand
ACTAGGGTGCCAGTATCCTCCACCAATAAAGTTTTCTTTCTCGCCAATGTGAATGTAAAAATCTCCTTGTTTGCTTATTTGATCTAAACCAGCACCAAAATGATTTTTATATACCGGCCTTGATGGCTGAAACATCAAATTATTATTAATGCGGTTAATGGCTTTTTTACCGGGGGTATCAAAATAGTCTGGATCAATGGCTGCTAATTCTTGATTCATAGCATCTAACCAAGCAATATAAAAGTCTCGAACCCTATGATATTGCTTTCGGTTGGAGTCCATCCAATCTTTGGAGTTGTTTTGCCCAAGGGCGGCAAGAAATGCATAAAGGTGCTCAAAGCTCATAGAAAAAATTTCTAAGCATTCAAGTTGTTGATTTGCCCCTTCAAGTCTTCCATAGATTGTTGTAATTCTCTGAGTAAGGAACTCTCACTTGGCTCATCAATACCAAAGGTAAGTTTACTGTTCACCAGCCATAGCTCTTGAATATTTTTAACAGCAACTTCAATGGGAATGTATTCTGGGTTTAATGAAATTAACCGAACCCGATCTGGCGCGCTTGGTACTTTTTGCAACTTTTTTACCAAAACAGAGTCATGAAGCACTACAATATAAATTTTACTATCACTTGCCTCTGTAATGCTAGGTACTGCCTTTCCAAGAACCCATTCATTAGGCCTTATGTTTGGCAACATACTATCTCCCTCAACTTGAAAACCTCTATAGGTTGCATTTCTGTATTGGGGAAGGGGTATATTAAATGCAGGTAAGGTTTCATACCATTCTACATCTTGAACATTATGAGGATACCCTGCTGCTGCTTTTTGATTTACTAAGGCGATGGTGTCATTTTGATCTACATCAAGGGTGATTACTTTAGGACTTACATCGCCGCCATTAATATTAACAATCTTGTTATAGCTTTCTCCAAATAACCACAAAGGGTTTATATTAAATTGACGTAAGAGCTCCATAACTACCTTCCCAGATAATTTGGTTTTACCACGTTCTATATCTGCTGTGGTAGCACCAATACCTAAAATTTCAGCAAAGTATTGCTGGGTATGATTGAGTTCTTCACGTACTTTTTTAAACCGTCTGGCTTCGATAGATAATTTTGCGTCCATATTCAAATATACATTTTTTTGGAATATATCCAATGTTTTATTCGGAAATCTTCCACTTAAAAGGAATATTTCCATGATAGCTGTGCTGCATAACATTAATTTTACACAACTAATTGAAAATAAAGCTACTAAAAACTTGTATTATTAAATATTACAGTACTTTTAACGCTAAACTAAAAACCAATACCATGAAAAAAGTAATCACAACATTTGCTGCACTAGCATTAATAGTTTCTGTAACATCTTGTAGAGAAACTACAGACAAAACTAAAGAAGCTGTTGAAACAGTTGAAGAAAAAGCAGTTGAAGCAACAGAAGCAGTAGAAGTCGCTACAGACTCAGTTGTAGAAGCAGTAGAAGTAGCTACAGATTCAGTTGTAGAAGTTCTAGAAGTACAAAAGCTAACAGAAGAAAATTAATTTTTTAGCTTTCTTGTATAAAAAACAGGCTACACTTGGTGTAGCCTGTTTTTTTTATTTTCTATTTTCAAGTATCCTAAATAAAGATACGCCAACCAAGGTAAGTACCACTGGCCATATTACAAAAAGATCAACCCTTAAAACATTAGCCCCATCTTCGGGCTGATAAGACAGCCATTGCTGCATATAATACTCCCAAACAACAGCTGCAACAAGCACGCAAAGGGTTATAATGTATAGTAAGATTTTTGGTTTTAATATCATAGTATAAAAATACAAAAACCACTTTCAAAAAAAAGTGGTTTTAAGAAACTTTATGAAGCTAAAAATTAATTGTCCATGGTGTGCTCTTTTTGCACATCCTGGTCTCTGTATTTACAACAAGGATGTACACTTTGATACGCCTTTTCTGTTGCTTTTATTTGTTCTGTGTCATGACCAACGGCAGCAACAGATGCATTTATAGCAGCTAAGGTTGTTTTTTCTTCATTATAAATTACACGCAACTCTTTTGTGTCTAGATTCCAAACCGCAGACTTTACTCCCTTGGTCTTGATAGATGCCTTTTCAATACGATCTTTACACATCATACATACTCCGTCAACGGCAATGACAGCTTTTGCATTTTTATTTTGTCCAAAAACACTTGCTCCAAAAACAAGCATCAATACTAGTAATACATTTTTCATCTTCTTTAATTTTAGTTTATTTTATATCTTAATCCTGCGTAATAATTAGCTCCAAAAATTGGGCCATATACAAATGTAGTGTCAAAATTTGAACCAAAAGGGTTTTGAGCGTCCAAAATTGGGTTCTCTTGTCTTTGATCTGTAATATTCTCTGCTCCTACATATATTTCAAACTTAGAACTAAACACTTTGGTGATTTGTGTATTTAGTGTACCTAAAGAAGGAGTACTCTGTGGGAGTCTATAAGGAGCCTCATTGGTTTGAGTACTAGGGAGGCGTTGAGAGCTTAACCAGTTATAGGTTGCGTCAAATTTCCATTGCGCCTCTTTATACAGTAGTGTCTGGTAGGATAGGTTTGCAAAAAAACGATGCTCTGGAGTTAGCGCTTTAGCTAATCTTCCAATAGCATAGTCTGTTTGTACGTCATAGTATTTATATGTTGTTCTAAAATCTAAACGCTCTAATATAGCATAGCTCAAGTCTACTTGAAGGCTATTGGCAGTAGTTGCGTTTTGTGCATTGTAAAAACGTATCTGGTTAGGATCTTCCCAATCTACAACCACTTGATTTTGAAAATCTGTTCTATAAAAATCCATACTCAACTCTGCCTTACGATCAAAAACAGTAAATCCTTGTAAAAAAGAAAGACCGTAGTTCCAGGCAATTTCTGGATCCAGTCCATAAATAGGCCCACCATTATCTGTGATAGAGATAGCCCTTGAGGTTGCAAAAAGCGACTGGTTTTCTGTAAAAATAGTGGCACTGCGTTTTCCTCTACCAAAAGAAGCTCTTAGAGCTGCTTTATTCCAAGGGGTATAACGTGCATGAAATCTAGGGGTAACAAAGGTGCCTAATAAATTATGGGTATCTACACGAAGGCCGGTTGTCATGGTGAAATTCTCTAAATCATCAAATGAGTATTCAAAAAAGGCTCCAAGACTTTGTTCTGTTCTGTTGTAATTAGTGCTTTCTACCAGTTCTTTATAATCATCATAGGTAGCTGTAATACCTGTTTTAAAAGTATGCCTAGAATCACCAATAATAGAATTAAAAATACCACTAACATAGCCACTATCATGCTGTATGTTGTAGCCTCGTAATCCAAAATAAGAATTTTGCTCATGTCTATTTCCGGCTACTTGTATACCAATAGATTGATAGGGTGCACTCGGGGTAACGTAGCCTAGTTTTGCAGTAAAACCAGCGCGCTGTGTATCAACCTCACCTCCCCAAAAATTAGTAGTACCACGATCCCGATTTGGCACAAAACTCGTTTGCCCAACCTGCTTATCATCTTTTAAATAATTAAGAGTTATAAAACTCACAAAACCCGTTTTAGGATTTGCATATTGCCAGCGGTTCATAAAATTTATTTGTTTTGCTAGCGGGTTGTCAAGAAATCCATCTTCATTTCTGTCATTTTTTTTATCTCTTGTGTTTCCGTGAAGGTATACTCCGGTGCTCCAAGTGTCTGTAAGTTTTGTGTTTAAGTGAACATTTAACTCTTGTCTACCTCCCAAAGCTCCAAAGGCATTTACAAATATTTTATTATCTGTGCTTGGCTTTACCAGTTCTGCATTAATCTGTCCTGCAATGCTTTCAAAACTATTTACAACACTACCTGCCCCTTTGGTGATTTGGATACTCTCTACCCAAGTACCAGGTATAAAACTAAGACCATAGGCCTGAGAGGCACCCCTGACAGAAGGAATGTTCTCTGTGGTAATTACCGTGTAGGGAGAAGTGAGCCCTAGCAATCTTATTTGACGAACCCCTGTAATAGCATCTGCAAAATTGACATCTATGGATGGGTTGGTTTCAAAACTTTCTGAAAGATTACAACAAGCTGCTTTTAATAATTCTGCACTAGAAATGTTAATCACGTTTTCTGCCCCAAGATAAGACCTAGAGGTTGCTTTAATTCTTGAAGTTAGTACCACTTCATCTAAAGTTCCTTTAGATCTTAATAAATGCCTAATAGTAGTATTAGGATTTGTTACGGTAATTGTATCTGTGGTATACCCCACATAACTTACCACTAATTTTGAGTATTGAGCTGAAAACTCAATGCTGAAATTTCCGTCGATATCAGTAACAGTACCCACCTGAGAATTAAGCCAAAAAACATTGGCAAAAGGCAAGGGTACTTCTTTATTGTTTTGTAGTTCTAAAATACTACCAGATACTTTTTGTTGTGAAAAAAGCAGTGCTGGTAAAACTAGCAATAGGTATAAAATATGTTTCATTATATATAATGTGTTAATAAGATGAATGTGGCCATAAAAATCATGACGCTATTTTCAATAAATGTGGCTTGGGTCATGGGCAGTTTTAAAACCGTTCCAAGACAGGCGCATGTTATTTGTTTTTTTTGAAGTAAAACAACGCAAACTCCAAGGGTAGTTATACTTAATAGAACAACCGTTACAAGTAGCGCTATTGGTAGTTGGATTTTTGCTAACAACAAAAAGCCAAGAGTCAATTCTAAAAAAGGATATACCCGGCCGTATAAAGGTTGACGCTTTGCCAGAGGATCATACATAGCAAAAGACAAGGCAAATCCAGAGAGATCTAAAAACTTGAAAAGACTAAAGACAAAGAAAAATAAGCCCATAAAATCAAGCATAAAATCTAACCTAGTAAATCCTCTAAAATTTAAAGCACAACTAATAAGTAGCAAAAATCCAAAAATCAAAAACAAGGGTTTTAGTTGCTTCAGCTTTGACCTTTGTGGGGCTTTTTTATCCCTGTCAAACTCATTGTTTTGTTTTACCCTTTGGGTATTATCTTCAATCAGGGTAAATTTTGAGGGCAGCACCTGTTTTAACAACTTGGTTTGAAGAACCGAAGCCGTAGTTAGTAAAGCTGTGCCTTTTTCAAGATCAACATGTACCTGATGTACTCCTTCTAAAGATTGAAAGGCTCTTGTTACAGAATCCTTGCAGCCATTACAAGTCATTCCTTGAATATGATACGTTTGTGTCATTTTTTTAAATTTAATATATGATTACAAGTGGTGCCCTAAAACATAGGTACACACAAAAGCGTTGCTATCTAAGAAATAGCTTTTGTAGTATATTAAATTAAAAAGGTGTCGAAAAGAACAGGAAAATCTTTTATTAGAGGTGGTGGATTGTAGATAGTGTATACAACCTCTTTTTGGAGTGTTAAAATTTCACAAGCACTAGCGCTAAAAGTAGTAATATTAACTTTGAATGGCGGTGTGAGTTGAAATTCAACAGTGGGCTGCTCAACGGTATCATCAAAAGCTACTTGAGTGTAGAGATTGTTACAACAAGAGTGGGTATCACTTTGGTGAGACTCATCACAAAGATCTTTTACCAGTGCCATACCACAAGACAAGCGTTCTTGCCCTATGGTCACTTTGGCCATCATCTGGTGGCCACCACAAAAATGTTGGGCGTAGGTTATACCTGTATTACTTATAAGTAATAGAAGCGTTAGTAGTATAGAGATGATTTGTTTCACAGTGCAAACTTACAACATTAGTAAAGCAGTAGTGGTAAATTTTAGTTAATTTCTTTATCTATCCTACCGCATTTCAGCATTTTATCTCCAAAAAAAGGGTTTCTAATTTCTTTAGAGTTACTTAACCAGTAACCGCCCGTATTATTAAATGCCATTGGGCAATACTGCTTGTAGAAAAGTCCTGTGGCAACATTGTTTTCTAATAATTTCTCGACGCTGGTTGTAACTATTACAAATTTTTCACGCTGCACCTGGATGTCATTTGACATTGAAATTTCCTTAATAGCAGCAAGAGTAATTTCATCCCCACCCATTAAAGACACACTAGAGGATAGCTCTTGAGCTGCCTGTGCTGAAGCGGTAGGATTTGTATTAACTAGCGCATTTTTTAATTTTGTATAATAATGAAAAACTTTAGAGGCGCCTTTTGATGTAAAAGTCACGTCCTGAATTTCACCCTCACTAATTAACTCATTAGCCACAGGTGCTGTTTTAATTTCTGGCTCATTGGCATTGGTTTGGTTTTTACAAGAAAAAAGAAATAATGACATTCCTAAAAAAAGAGTATGTAGTAATTGTTTCATGGGTATAATTTAGGAAGCAAAAGTACGAAAAACAAAAAACAAAAACCTACTAAGAAAAAACAAGCAAAGAAATTGGATAGTATACCAACTTTGCAATACTTTTACCTAAAAAATTACCGCCATGAGTTTAGATAGTTTAAAACCTCAGCTTACTGCTATTATAGAAGACAAGATTGCTACTGTTGATAAGCGATTACAGAATATTTGCAATCTTCTTACACAACAGGTATCATATTATGACTGGGTAGGTTTTTATTTTGCAAATCATGCCACAAAAACACTCCATTTAAAAGCTTATTGTGGGGCACCCACAGAGCATACCGTTATTGAGTTTGGAAAAGGTATCTGCGGCCAGGTTGCTGTGAGTAACAAAAACTTTGTAGTACCAGATGTAAAGGCGCAAGACAATTATATTGCATGTAGCATTTCAGTAAAAGCAGAAATTGTAATACCACTATTTAAAAACGGTGTAAATATTGGTCAAATAGATATAGACTCAAACACGCAAGATCCCTTCACAAAAGTAGATGAAGATTTTCTAACCTGGCTAAATGAAAAGGTTGCCACTATTTTGTAAAAAACTACATTCCTGTTCTTATGGCCTCTACAGGATCTAATTTAGAGGCAGAAATTGCAGGCAGTATCCCAGAAATTAAACCAATAGCTGCAGAAACACCCGTTCCAATAATCATGTTTTTTGTAGAGAGTATAAACTCAAAATCTCCAGCCATTGAAGAGGCTATCAAGGAAACAAAATAAACCAAAACAAGCCCTATAACGCCACCAATAAGGGCAAGAATTACAGCTTCAAATAAAAACTGAAATAAAATAAATTTATTTTTTGCTCCAAGAGATTTTTGAATTCCAATCAAATTGGTTCGCTCCTTTACACTCACAAACATAATATTAGCAATACCAAAGCCCCCAACAAGCAAAGAGAAAAAACTAATAAAAAGCCCAACCAAATTTAAAGTGCCTATAATATCATCGATAACATCTGCAAAGCCTTGCAATTGATTCACAAAAAAATTATCAATATCATCTGCTTTTATGCCTCTTTTAATTCTGAGGCGCTGTTTTAATAGTGCTATAAACTCATCATTATCAATACCTTTTTCTGGTTTGATAACCATAAACGGAAGCACAGCTCTATTGTTATCACCATAGATCCTTCTAATCACGTTGGAAGGTATAAAGATGGAGGTGTCTTTAGAGTTTCCAAAGAGAGGACTCCCTTGTTTTTCTAGAACACCAATAACTACAAATTTCATTCCGTATAGGCGTATTTTTTTTCCAAGGGCATAGGAAACATCATCAAATAAAGATGCTGCAATTTCATCACCTAATACAATTACAGGTGTACCACTGTTAGATTCTGCCTCATTAAAAAACCGCCCCTGGGCCAATTGCAGAGACTCAATATCATAATAGCCCTCCGTAACAGCGCCAACCTCAACGTTACTTACTGTTTTGTCTTCATGCTTTACTGTAGCTGGTGCAACATTTAGGGTAAAAGAAGCAGCCTTTATGTTTGGAACGGCATCTTTTAAGAATTTATATTCTTCAAAACTTACATTTGGAAATTGCTCACGTTTCCATCTGGGAACTTCTGAAGGCCCAAAAGAGAATCTAGCCAAGAAAATAGTTGAGTTATCTAAAGAACTGATACTGCCCTCAATTTCATTTTTTAATGAATCTACAGCAGCCAATACAGCTATAATTGAGAAAATTCCAATAGTTACTCCAAGCAACGATAAAAAGGTTCTCAGTTTATTGTTCACTAAGGCGCTTATAGCAAAATAAAAACTTTCTTTAAGAACCCTAAGATAAATTAACATAGTAAAAAAATTTGTTTGGTACGCACCAGGTAAACGAGATGTAAATATCTGTTATTTTAGTAAAATAAATTCTCCTTAAAACGCTTAAATTTTTAATTTTATAAAGTTATGAAATGCCTATTAACAAATCAAAAATACCCCGAACATACTAAACAAAGGCATAACAGGTTCTTTTATATCTAAAATAGGTGAATACAAACAAAAAGTAAGTCGCAAAGTGATTAATTTTGTTACAAACAATAGCTCTTATTATGTATTTTTACGTCTTTAAAATACGTTCAATTACACTTCAAAAAAACCACTAAAGGAATGAGTGATCTCAAAAAAATATCTTCGGCTTTAATATCTGTATTTCATAAAGATGGATTGGCCCCTATTGTCCAAAAACTAAACGACCTTGGGGTAACCATATACTCTACCGGTGGTACCCAAAAATTTATAAATGATCTAGGCATTGACGTGGTTGCCGTGGAGAGTGTAACAGACTATCCATCTATATTGGGTGGACGTGTTAAAACATTACATCCCAAAGTATTTGGAGGAATTCTAAACAGGCAAGACAACCCCTCAGATAGGGAGCAAATGCAGCAATACAACATCCCTCAGTTAGATGTTGTTATTGTAGATTTATATCCCTTCGAAAAAACAGTTTCTAGTGGAGCTTCCCAAGAAGATATTATAGAAAAAATTGATATTGGCGGCATCTCACTAATTCGTGCTGCTGCAAAAAATTTCAAAGACACTATTTGCGTATCATCAATGGAAGATTACTCTGAATTTTTAGAACTTATTTCTCAAAACCAGGGTGCTATTGACATTGCAGCTAGAAGACATTTTGCAGCAAAAGCTTTTAATGTTTCTTCTAACTATGATACCGCAATTTTCAATTATTTTAATGCAGACCAAGAGATTACGGCGCTTAAAATTTCACAGACAAATGCAAACGTGTTGCGATATGGAGAAAACCCCCATCAAAAAGGATTTTTCTTTGGAGATTTTGACCAAATGTTTGACAAGCTTCACGGAAAAGAATTGAGCTACAACAATCTTCTTGATGTTGATGCCGCAGTAAACCTTATGAATGAATTTACGGGAGAGCAGCCTACATTTGCTATTTTAAAACACAACAACGCTTGCGGTTTTGCTCAACGTGAGAGTGTACACAAGGCCTATATTGATGCCTTGGCTGGGGATCCTGTTTCTGCCTTTGGAGGTGTTTTAATTTGTAACACACAAATTGATGCAGCTACAGCAAATGAAATTCATACATTATTTTGCGAGGTTGTGATTGCTCCTTCTTTTGCTAGTGATGCTATTGAAATTTTAAAAGGAAAGAAAAATAGAATCTTGTTGACACAAAAACAAGTTACACTCTCAAAAACAACCGTTAGAACTTGCCTTAACGGAACGTTGGTGCAGGACAGAAATACCATCACCGATACCCGTGAAGGATTAACTCACCCAACAAGCAAAAAACCAACCTCACAAGAGCTGAAAGATTTACTTTTTGCATCCAAAATTTGCAAGCACACCAAATCAAATACAATTGTACTGGCTAAAAACGGTCAGTTATGTGCCAGTGGAACAGGACAAACCTCTCGTGTAGATGCCCTAAATCAAGCCATAGAAAAGGCAAAAAACTTTAATTTCGATCTTCAAGGAGCGGTGATGGCTAGTGATGCTTTCTTCCCTTTTCCTGATTGTGTAGAAATTGCAGATACCGCAGGAATAACCGCTGTAATACAACCAGGAGGCTCCATAAAAGATCAGTTAAGTATCGATTATTGTGATGCAAATAATGTTTCAATGGTATTTACAGCAACACGTCATTTTAAGCATTAAATTTTAGTACATTTGTGTAAGAGCCTAAACAAGAACGTATAATTAAAACACCACAATAACACCCATGGGATTTTTTGATTTCCTTACTGAAGAGATTGCCATAGACCTAGGAACGGCAAACACGCTTATTATTCATAACGATAAAGTAGTAGTAGATGCACCATCTATTGTTGCACGAGATCGTGAAACTGGTAAAATAATAGCCGTTGGTAGAGAGGCAGCTTTAATGCAAGGAAAGACCCATGAAAACATCAAAACAATTAGGCCTCTTAAGGACGGAGTAATTGCAGATTTTGATGCCAGTGAACAGATGATAAATATATTCATCAAAGACATTCCAGCTTTAAAGAAAAAATGGATCACACCTTCACTGAGAATGGTAATATGTATTCCAAGTGGTATTACAGAAGTGGAGATGCGCGCTGTAAAAGAAAGTGCAGAAAGAGTTAACGGAAAAGAAGTATACCTAATCCATGAGCCAATGGCAGCAGCCATAGGTATTGGTGTAGATATTATGCAACCTAAAGGTAACATGGTGGTAGACATAGGAGGTGGTACCACAGAAATTGCAGTAATAGCTCTTGGAGGTATTGTTTGTGATAAATCTGTGAAGGTTGCCGGAGACGTATTTACCAATGATATTGTGTATTACATGCGCACCCAACACAATTTATATGTAGGAGATAGAACCGCCGAGAAAATTAAAATACAAATTGGTGCTGCCACAGAAGATTTAGAACTTCCCCCAGAAGAAATGGCAGTTCAAGGTCGTGATTTGTTAACAGGGAAACCAAAACAAGTAATGACAGGGTATCGTGAAATTGCAAAAGCGTTAGACAAATCTATCCTGCGCATCGAAGATGCTGTGATGGAAACCCTATCACAAACACCACCAGAATTGGCTGCAGATATATACAACACTGGTATTTATCTTGCCGGTGGAGGATCTATGCTAAGAGGTCTTGACAAACGTTTATCTCAAAAAACAGACCTGCCGGTATACATTGCAGAAGACCCTCTAAGAGCCGTAGTTCGTGGAACAGGTATTACCCTAAAAAACCTTGCCAAATACAAGAGTGTTTTAATTGGTAAGGGCTAAGAAATCAAAAATTAAACGAGCCAGTCTTTTTGGAAAAAACAGTTAACTAAAATAGGATCTCTTGACACCATAAATTCATGCAGCAAATTATTTATTTCTTTATCAAGAACAAAAATTTTCTGTTGTTTGCATTATTGTTTTTAATTTCCTTTATCCTAACGCTTGAGTCCCACTCATACCACAACAGTAAACTGATAAGTTCTACTAATTTTTTTAGCGCAAAAGTGTACAGTGTAACATCAAATATCACTGAGTATTTTGATCTTAAAGAGCAAAACAAAATACTTTTAGAGCAAAACAGTAGTCTTTTAAAGTATCAGGCAAACACCAATACCCCAATCTCACAAATACCCTTAGATAGTCTTTTATCAAAAAACTTTGAATTTACAGGCGCCAGGGTGATTAACAATGTGTACAACAAAACCAACAACCACATCACTATAGATAAAGGGCAAAATGACACCATAGAGCCTGATATGGGTGTTATTACATCCAAAGGTATTGTGGGTATTATAAATAAAACAAGTGGCAAATACGCAAGGATACAATCTTTGCTTAACACCAAAAGCCAAATTAATGCACAACTAAAAAAATCAAAACATTTTGGGTTTTTAACCTGGAACACACAAAACCCACATATTGTACAACTTACCGAAATTCCTAAACTAGCACCTATTGCTATTGGAGACACTATTATTACAGGCGGAAATTCTGCCATCTTCCCTAAAGGAATTTTAGTAGGCAGGGTTGCAAACTACACCCTGGAAAATAACGACAGCTACACAGTTGATGTGAGGTTATTTAACGACATGACAAACCTAAGCCATGTGTTTATAATTAAAAACAAAAATAAGCAAGAGATTATTCAACTTCAATTCAGTGACGATGCAGAATAATCAAATCATTTTAAATATAATTCGCTTTGTTGTCTTAATGCTCTTACAGGTTATTGTATTAAACCATATTAATTTTTTAGGATATGTAAATCCATATGCATATCTGATTTTCATACTACTGTTCCCCTTTGATGCAAGCAAGACACTGCTCATTTTTTTAAGTTTCTTATTAGGACTTAGTATAGATTTATTTTCAGATTCTGGGGGAGTACACGCCGCGGCATGCGTGCTTGTTGGATTTTTACGTCCTGGTATACTGAAATTTTCTTTTGGTGTGAGCTATGAATACAATGCTGTAAAACTAAATAAAGTTACCTTTAAAGAACGTGTATTATACATTACACTAATGGTGTTTATACATCACTTTGTGTTGTTTGGTCTAGAGATTTTTAGCCTATCTCACATTGTTTTAATACTAAAGTCAACGCTATTTTCTGGAATATTCAGTGTGCTACTAATATTGTGCATACTACTTTTGTTCAACACAAAAGAAAACTAGAAGTGTTACATTAAAGAGTGTTACTGAAATCTAAATGAGAAAGTTTTTATTGCTTTTTATTGTTCTTGTTACTGCCTTTGTATTTACTGGGCGGCTCTTTTATTTGCAAATTTATGACACTTCTTTTGCAAAGCTTTCTGAAAATAATGCAGTAAAAACGGTCTATGATTTCCCGCAAAGAGGATATATCTTTGATAGAAACGGCTCTTTATTGGTGCAAAACCAGCCGTCCTATGATGTAATGGTTATCCCAAGAGAGATTAAAGATTTGGACACGGTGGTGTTTTGTGAACTGCTAGATATTTCTAAAGAAAAATTTCTAAAAAAGCTTGCTACTGCAAAGCGATATTCACCTCGTTTGGCCTCGCCAATAATACCACAACTCACTAAAGAAGAATACGCCTCACTCTCTGAAAAGATACATAAGCATCGTGGGTTTTTTATTCAAAAAAGATCCTTGCGAGATTATGAAGTGTCACATTCTGCAAATGTCCTTGGGTACATTAGAGAAGTAGATCAAAATATTATTGACAGAAACCCTGCCTATGAATTGGGAGAAATAATAGGAATGACGGGTATTGAAAAACAATACGAACAAATATTACGAGGCACAAAAGGGGTAAAATACATTCAAAAGGATAGATTCAACAGAGATATAGGGACCTACAAAGAAGGGATTTTTGACACACTACCAAAACGAGGAAAAGACATCACCCTCACTATTGATGCTGCACTTCAGGCCTACGGAGAAAAGCTATTTACAAACAAACGAGGTGGTATTGTTGCTATAGAACCTTCCTCAGGAGAGATTTTATCTTTAGTTACAGCACCCTACTATGATCCAGGCTTACTGGTGGGCAGAGAACGTTCTGAAAATTTCACCAAACTGTATTATGACACCATAGCCATTCCTCTTTTTGATAGAGGTCTTAAAGCAGAGTATCCACCAGGGTCTCCATTTAAAACCCTAACAGCGCTTATTGCTATGCAAGAAAATGTAGTGCGTCTTGATGAAAAAATTGAATGTCGGGGAGGATATTATTACGGAAAAAGAGGACGTAAATTAGGATGTCATGAGCACAAAAGCCCTATAAACTTGCAAGGAGGAATTGCCAAATCTTGCAACACCTATTTTTGTACCGTTTACAAACGTGTGATTGAAAAATACAACACACCTCAACAAGGAATTGACAATTGGAAAAACCATTTAACAAGTTTTGGTTTAGGAAACTATCTTGGATATGACCTGCCCGTTGGTAGTAAGGGCAAGATACCTAGTTCAAAAACATACAATGCAAAATATCCAAACAACAATTGGTATGCAACGGCAACCATATCAAATGCTATAGGTCAAGGAGAGGTGCTCTTAACGCCCATACAAATGGCAAACTTTACGGCAGCTATAGCCAACAGAGGTTGGTGGGTACGCCCTCATGTGATAAAAAAAATACAAGATCATGACACTATAGCAAAGGGCTTTAAACACAAAAACAAAACAAGCATAGATCCAAAGTATTTTGAGCCTATTATAGAGGGTATGCATGATGTATATAGAGACGGAACAGCTTCTTTTTTAGAAATACCTGACATAGAAATTTGCGGAAAAACCGGAACTGCAGAAAATTTTAAAAAAATTAATGGTAGTGTAAAACAACTTACAGACCACTCAGTTTTTGTTGCCTTTGCCCCTAAAGACAACCCGAAAATCGCCATTGCTGTTTTTGTTGAAAATGGATATTGGGGTGCGCGTTGGGCAGGAAGAATTGCTAGTCTTATGATAGAGAAGTACATCAAAGGAGAAATCACCAGAACAGATATGGAGGCTTTTGTTTTAAACGGATCATTGGAAGAGGAGTACAACAAACCTTATGCTGGAAAGCCATTTAAAATCAACCAATAATGGCGACAATAAAAAACACATTAAAATTTGATTGGATTATCATCCTGCTATTTTTATCCTTGGTAAGCATTGGATGGGTAAATATCTACTCTGCATCATATACTCAATCTGGCGGTAGCTTTTTTGACTTTAGTAATATTTACACAAAGCAGCTGCTTTGGATTTGCCTAAGCTTTATACTTATTGTATTTATTTTAGCCCTAGAGGCAAAGTTTTATGAGCGGTTTTCGAGTATTATTTATCTAGTATCATTAATTACACTTCTTGGACTCTATGTACTGGGAAATAATGTAAATGGTGCCACATCATGGTATTTAATTGGCCCAGCAAGCATACAACCTAGTGAGTTTGCTAAGGCAGCAACAGCACTAGCGCTGGCAAAATATGTGAGTGATATACAAACCAACATGAACGCTTTTAAAGATCAGCTCAAAGCGTTTCTTATTTTGGCCCTGCCTGCTATATTTATTATTCCGCAGCCAGACCCAGGTAGCGCTTTAATCTATGTTGCCTTTATTTTTCCATTGTATCGTGAAGGGCTCCATTTTGTTTACTTACTGCTTGGTTTTTTTGCAGCCGCACTGTTTGTAGGAACCTTAGTTATAGGTGCTCCTTGGATTGGACTTTTAGTGGCACTTATTACCATTGGTATCTTCCTTAGGAATAAAAAACAAAAGAAAAAACCCTCTATTTTTAAATATGCAACCATTGCCTTGGCGTGTATTAGTTTTGCTTTTTCTGTAAGTTATATATTTAACAATGTGTTCGAGCAGCGCCACAGAGACAGATTTAATATTGTACTAGGTAAAGAAATAGACACCAAGGGGATAGGATATAACACCAACCAAAGTGAAATTGCTATTGGCAGTGGTGGATGGTTTGGTAAAGGTTGGACCCAAGGCACACAAACCAAAGGTAATTTTGTTCCAGAGCAACACACGGATTATATTTTTAGTACCGTTGGGGAAGAATGGGGTTTTATCGGTAGCCTAGGGGTGGTCATTTTATTTATCTTTTTAATAATACGGGTACTAGTTCTGGCAGAGCAACAAAAGAGCCAATTTGCTCGGGTGTATGGATATAGTGTAGGCGCTATCCTTTTCTTTCACTTTTTTATAAATGTGGGGATGGTAACTGGCTTGTTTCCTACCGTAGGGATTCCATTACCTTTCTTTAGCTATGGAGGGTCCGGTTTATGGGGCTTTACTATTTTACTCTTTATTTTTGTAAGACTTGATGCTTCAAACTATTACTACACATAAAAGGTATTAATTTTTCACATCTAATGCATCTCGAAGGGCATTACCAACCAACATAAATGCAGTTACCAAACTCATAATGGCAAGCCCTGGAATAATTGCCAGATAAGGCTTACCCAACACAATATAGCTGTAATGATCTTTAATAATACCTCCCCAACTAGGCATTGGGGGCTGGGCTCCAATACCCAAAAAGCTAAGTCCACTTTCTATAAGGATTGCACCTGCAAAATTAGCCGCACTAATGATGATAACTGGCGCCATAATATTGGGTAATATATGCTTTGTGATAATTCTATAATCTGTGAAACCTAAGGCTCTGGCAGCAGTTACATATTGCATTTGCTTTACACTCATCACCTGCCCTCTTACCACTCTAGCAACTTCTACCCACATGGTGAGTCCCACGGCTATAAAAACCTGCCAAAAACCCTTTCCAAGAGCCAAGGTAATGGCAATGACTAATAAAAGAGTTGGGATGGACCATGTAACATTAATAATCCACATGATAATGGCATCTACTTTTCCGCCAAAATAACCAGCAACAGCGCCCAGTGAAACACCTATTATAAGAGATATAAAAACAGCAACAAAACCGATAGCCAAAGAAATACGTATGCCAATTAACATCCTGCTAAGCAAATCTCGGCCATACTTATCGGTGCCTAACAAAAAAGTTTGTTCTTTAATATACCTAGTTGGAATCTGGCTTGATGCCGCAAGATTTGGAAAGCGGTCAAGTGAAAAATCTTTTGTAAGTCCAGAGCCATCTTCTGTGTACTGAGAGATAGAAATACCATTTTGCAAAACACTGTAGTCACTTATTGGAATTTCTGTAGTAGCATTTTCATTGCCAAAGAAAAAAGTATAAAACCCTTTTTGCTTTTCTAATCCAGCAGGTAAAACAAGCATTTTAACTGTAAATCCTGGCGCTTTGGAATGTATAGACAAATGCATTTGATTTGCGTTTTCACTATTATCTGGTGCCAAGCCGTAGGCAAAAATTGCCACCAGCACAGCCAAGGTTAAAAACACAACACTCAGCATTCCCCAAAAGTTTTTACAAAACTTCTGAAAGGCTAATTGTGATAATGATGTAGCTTTTTTCACAACGTAAATGTAGCAAAACTTAGCCACTTATAAGGCAGAAAAAAACCTGCTATAATTGGTGAATCATAGCAGGTTTTGTGGATTTTAAAAAAAATTAATTTTTAAGTTTTGGTGCATTTCCATTTTTAATGTTTGCCAGCTTTAGATCTTGCAAAACACTAATTGCCTCTTCAAGGTAAACATCTTTAGTTAGGTTTTTATGCCATCTTTTACGTTTCTCAACTAAGGTGGTGTCTTCACGCATCAAAACTAGCTCATCTGGGAGTGAGCGATAACTTAATTTATTGTCATAGGTGTCTAAAGAATCAAATTTATTTACAGCCTGCTTATTTTCATCTATTTGGGCAGTGTAGCCAGTTAAATTTAGTGTTACATCCATTTGATCACGACGCTCTTTTATGTACAAAGCGTTTTGTTCGATAAGTTTTAATTGATTGTTTTGAGCAATTCGTTCTCTACTTTTATCTATGGTTTCTTGGTAATCTATATATCCTTCCCAAAGCTGAAAGCTTGCTGGAGATATTTTATCATAAGGCAACGGGTTGTCATAATCTCGCTCTCCTACATCAAAATAACTGTACCTATCTGGCATCACCACATCACTTTTAACGCCTTCTAGCTGAGTAGACCCTCCATTAACTCTATAAAACTTTTGAGTGGTTAGCTTCAAAGCGCCCATATCTCCTTGATCATTTTTACGCAACCATCTATTTAAATCTACTACATTTTGAACCGTACCTTTACCGTAGGTTTGTTTGCTTCCGATGATAATAGCTCTTTTATAATCTTGCATGGCTGCTGCCAATATTTCTGAGGCAGATGCAGAAAGCTCGTTTACTAAAATAACAAGAGGGCCATCCCAAATAATTGCGGCATCTTTATCTTCTAGCACATCTTTAGTACCATCACTACTTGCAACTTGTACAACGGGGCCTTCTTTAATGAAAAGCCCTGCAATATCAACTGCAGTTCTTAGAGAACCTCCACCATTATTTCTTAAATCTAGCACCAAGCCCTCTATCCCCTCTTTTTTTAGGCTAAGAATTTCTTTTTTAATATCTGTGGCTGCATTTCGCTCTGTGTAGTTTTGCATGTTAAAGTAAAATGCCGGCAAATTAATCAAACCATAGGTGTTGTCTTGTTTACCAATTACTGTAGATTTTGCATAGGTCTCTTCCAATTCTACAACATCACGTGTTATTATTTCTTCTCTTATGGATCCGTCTACTCCCTTTACAGTAAGTATTACTTTTGATCCCTTTGGCCCTTTAATTAGTTTTACAGCATCATCAATTCTCATCCCAACAATACTAACAGGCTCAAGTTCATCTTCTTGTCTAACTTTCAATAAAACATCTCCTACCTCGACGTGCTCACCACGCCAAGCAGGCCCACCACTAATAACTTCTATAACGTTTATATAGTCTTTCTTTTTTTGGAGTCTGGCTCCAACACCTTCTAGTTTTCCAGACATACGCTGGTCAAAACGATCTCTATCTGGAGGCGCCATATAGTTTGTGTGTGGGTCAAACTGCTCCACAATTGTGGTTAAGAAAATAGCAAAATAATCTTTTCGTTGCAGATCATCTGTAAAATCATAATACTCCTCTAAGCTTGTTTGTGTAGAGGCTCTAGATTTTTCTTCTAATTGAGTATCTGTTAGGTCTTCATTAACTGTGGCAATGTATTTTTTTGATTGTTTAAGAGCCTCAGCCTTTCTTTTTTCAACGGTTTGTTTTTCTTCTAGAAAATCATAATAGGTAGAGATGGTAGAAAACTTTAATTGTTTTCTCCAACGGGCCTGCAACTCTTTTTTATTGTTTGCATAGCTAGAGGCATCGTAATCTACATTTATGGTTTCATCTTTTGTATAATCAAAAGGAGTGTTTAATGCGTTTTGATAGATTTTTTTTGATTCCTCCATACGCAGTACTAGACGATCATAAACCAAATTAAAGAAAGACAAATCTTTCATTTTTAATTGGTCATCAATCTGGAGTTTATACTGCTCAAATTCTTGAATATCCTGCGCTAAAAAATAACGCTTAATAGGGTCAACCCCATCAATAAAATTGGTGTATACGGCCTTAGAAAAAACATCATCTATGGGCGGGGCATCATAGTGCCATTTTTCAAGAACATAGGTTACCAAATCTATTAAAAGTTTGTCTTTCTCTGGATTATCAAAGCTTTTGGTGGTAAAGCTGCAAGATGCTGCCGCCACAAAAACAGCCAATAAGAGTACTTTAAAATTCTTTTTCATCAGTTGCATAAACTATCTTTTTAAATCACGTTAAAAATATATAAAAAACCATGCCAAGCCTCTTTATAATTCCTATTTTTTTGTTAATAGATGGCTAAAAATTGTTATTTTTCTCCATGGTTATACATACAATTAATAACTGTATTTTTGTAGGACAAACACAGGATCAATGAACGCAAAAAAACCATTAATTTTAGTTACTAATGACGATGGCATTACTGCCCCTGGAATAAGAGCACTCATTGAAGTAGCAACTACTTTTGGAGATGTTGTGGTGGTAGCTCCAGATGCACCCCAAAGTGCAATGGGTCATGCCATAACTATTAACGATACGATATACTGTAATAGTATACTAATTGACAAAGATGCTCCTCAAAAAGAATATAGTTGTAGTGGCACTCCCGTAGATTGTGTGAAAATTGCCATTAACGAATTACTAGACAGAAAACCAGATTTATGCCTAAGTGGCGTAAACCATGGCAGTAATTCTTCTATTAATGTAATATATAGCGGTACCATGAGCGCAGCTGTTGAGGCAGGAACCGTTGGTATTCCATCTATTGGGTTTTCTTTATTAGACTACTCTCTAGAGGCAGATTTTGAACCTGCAAAAAAATACATCAAGCTATTGGTAGAAGAATGTCTTGCTCAGGGGCTCCCCTCTGGAGTTGTACTTAATGTAAACATCCCTAAACTACCGCAAGAGAAAATTAAAGGTGTAAAAGTGTGCAGACAAGCAGATGCGTATTGGCAAGAAAAATTTGACAAAAGAACAAGCCCACTTGGCAGAGATTATTACTGGCTCACAGGAGAGTTTATCAATAAAGATAAAGGCGAAGACACTGACGAATGGGCGCTTGCCAATGGATACGTATCTGTGGTTCCAGTACAATTCGATTTAACAGCACACCATGCCATAAAAGACATTAATACCTGGAATTTATAGATGAAAAAACAAATAACAATAGGCTTTCTAACCGGAATCATTGCAAATGTAATAGGAGTTGGCATGTGTATGGTCATCATATCCTTTTTAAAAGGAACGAGCGTTTCAGAAGTTTTTGATTTTTACTTAAAAACTGGAAATGCATGGGCAGTATTAACATTGGGGGCTTTACCAAACCTGGTATTGTTTTTTGGTTTTTTAAAGTTTGATCGAGATTACCGAGCTAGAGGTGTGGTAATGGCTACATTTATTGCAGCTATTGCAGCATATGTACTATATTTTAATTAATTTTTGTTTCTGAAATTTTAGAACAACATACTATATGAAGTATTATATCATTGCAGGAGAGGCCTCAGGAGATTTGCATGGTGCAAACCTAATCAAATCAATAAAGGCTAAAGATTCAAAAGCTAGTTTTAGGTTTTGGGGTGGAGATTTAATGCAACAACAAACCCAAGGTCTGGTAAAACATTACAGAGATCTTGCCTTTATGGGTTTTATTGAAGTTCTGTTTAACCTAAGAACTATTTTTAAAAATATTTCTATTTGCAAAAAAGACATTACAGCCTTCCAACCAGATGTAATTATCTTTATAGACTACCCTGGATTTAATTTACGTATTGCCAAATGGGCAAAGAAAGAGGGTTTCAAAACACATTATTATATCTCCCCTCAAATATGGGCCTGGAAAGAAGGAAGAATTAAAGACATAAAAGCAGATGTGGATGCCATGTATGTTATCCTTCCCTTTGAGAAAGACTTCTACCAAGACAAACATAATTTTCCGGTACATTTTGTTGGACACCCGCTTATTGACGCCATTAACAATAGAGAACAGACAAACAAAGAAGCATTTGCCAAACTCCATGGACTAGACCAAAGACCTATTATTGCGCTGCTGCCAGGAAGCAGAAAGCAAGAGATATCAAAAATGCTGCGTATTATGCTATCTATTACAGATACCTTTGAAGACTACCAATTTGTGATAGCGGGAGCCCCAAGTCAAGACGCATCATTTTATGCGCCTTTTTTAAACAAGCAAAACATACACCTACTGTTAAACAAAACCTATGATTTACTTTCGGTATCTCATGCTGCAATTGTTACCTCAGGAACAGCTACCCTAGAAACAGCACTCTTTAAAGTACCGCAAGTTGTTTGTTACAAAGGAAATGCAATATCTGTGGCCATTGCAAGACAGGTTGTTAAGCTTAAATACATTTCTCTAGTTAACCTTATTCTAGACAAAGAAGTGGTTACAGAGCTCATCCAGGGAGATTTCAACACACTGCGTTTAATAGAAGAACTCACCAAAATTCTAGACAAAGACAATAGAGCATCATTGCTTAAGTCTTACGATGCCTTAGAGCAAAAATTAGGGGGAATAGGCGCCAGTGATACAACGGGACAGCTAATCGTTGACGCGCTTAAATAAAGGGCTGCAATTTTCTTTTAAAACAAATTTGCGCAACCCAAAACAAAGTAATGAATAGATTTTTAGTACTTTTAAAAAATACTCCCAAGGTTATAGGTTTTTCAAGCCTATAGATTGAAACACTCCAACCCCTTTATAATTACTACCGCCTTAGCATTTGCCCTAGGTATTAGCATTGGTTTTTTTAAAGCTGACTCTCTCCCTCTGCTACTGCCAGTAGTATGTTTGCTATTTGTGGTACTAGCTGTTTTTTGGTTTACAAGTAGAAATAGTTTTTACAACAGCCCCTGGTTTGGCGGGGTACTATGTCTGTTTTTTATAACACTGGGCTGTTATAAGTACCAAATCACAATTCCTGAATTTCAGCAACAGCATTACATACATACCCTAACCCAGCAAAGACCACTTGTACAACTACAGATTAAAGAAATCTTAAAGCCAGATACCTATAATTACAAATACAGAGCGGTCATAGAAGCCCTAGAGGGAGTTTCGTGCAAAGGGGATATAGTTTACCTAATTACCAAAGACAGTCTAGCAAAACCACTTACTATTGGTGATAGGGTTATATTAAATGGAAAATTAGTTCCTGTAGTTGGGCCAAAAAACCCTTTCCAATTTAACTATGCCGCTTATTTAAAAAATCAAGGCATATATCATGAAATTCGTGGCAGCTATAATGAGATTTTAAAACTACAGCAAGCTGCATCCTCTTTAAAAGGATATGCAGAAAAATTTAGAAACTACTGCATTTACATACTAGCACAAACAAGCATTTCTCAAAAAGAATTGGCCGTCATACAGGCATTAATTTTAGGACAAAAAAAAGCCTTAGACAAACAACTATACCAAAGTTATGCGGCTGCAGGAGCCGTCCACATATTAGCAGTTTCTGGATTACACGTAGGCATACTATATGCTATATTACTGACACTGCTAGCTCCCGTAACTAGACTTGAAAAAGGAGAAATTATTCGTAGTATTTCTATTGTTTTGAGCTTGTGGTGTTACGCCCTTGTTACAGGATTATCTGCCTCAGTGTGCAGAGCTGTTACCATGTTTAGTTTTTTTGCTTTTGCGCAAGCTTTGGGTAGAAAAACCAGTACTATAAACACCCTGAGTTTGTCATTTATATGTTTATTAATGTACAATCCTTTGTATGTATTCCAAGTTGGGTTTCAATTAAGTTACCTAGCGGTTTTGTCAATTATTACAATACAACCCAAACTTGCAAGTTATTACACACCTAGTAACAAACTAACCAAACTACTATGGAGTACCATGACCGTTACCATTGCCGCGCAAATTGGGCTTGGGCCATTAAGTATCTATTATTTTAATCAATTTCCAGGATTATTTTTCATTACCAACATCATTGTATTGCCTTTACTTGGAGCGGTATTAAGTATTGGGTTTATCGTGGTAATTCTTGGATGTTTTAATATCCTGCCAGATAGTGTGGCAAAAACATATGGTAACATGATAGCCATACTCAATGATTTTATTACCTGGATAGCGGCCCAAGATGCTTTTTTATTTAAAGAGATTTCTTTCCCTAAGACGTTTTTATTTATGAGCTATGGTATTATTATCTGCCTATTGTTGTTATGCAGAAAATGGAATTTCAAGAACCTGATGTTTTTCCTAGGATCTTGCGGAATTGCCTTGGGGGTTTTAACCATAATGAAAGTGTATCCAACACCAGGGCACCTTATTGTATTTCACAAGTACAAACAAACACTCCTTGGGGTTAAACAAAAACACGAAACAACTTTGTTTGTTCCAGACAGTATAACTCCCACTTTGGCTAGTCTCATTTCAAGTTACAAAACAGCAAATTACAACAGCAGTAGTGCACAAAAAAAATTACCTAAGGTGTTTACCTATAAAGAGACACCTGTTTTAATTTTGGATAGTGTTGGGGTGTTTCCAAAAGCCTTACAAAAACCAATTGTTGTATTAACTCAAAACACGCAAATACATCTTGGACGTTTTATAGATAGTGTATCGCCCAGGCGCATCATAGCAGATGGAAGCAATTATAAAAGCTATGTGGATCGCTGGAGGAAAACATGCATTGAAAAAAAAATCCCTTTTCATAGCACCTATGAAAAAGGAGCTTTTATATGGCAATAAGTATTACCTGGATTTAAAAGTACCTTTAAAATTTTTTTGATACATATCCCACTGTGCTCTGGTGGTAACCTCCTTGTATTTATCTGTAGCAATCATTTTTAAATACAGCTCTAACTCTTGAGGTGTTTGATACCCAACTATAGACTGAATTAATGTCCCGTCACTCTCAAAAAATGCCAAACTAGGATATCCTTGAAGTCTTAAAGCATCTGCAAAAAAATGAGTAGCATTTCTACCGCGTTTAGCCTCTCTGTAATTTGGGTTTGTGTAGGTAAACCCCTGATATGTGATTGGGTCTTTACCCTCTGCATTAAACTTTACAGGGTAAAAGTGTTTATTTATATAAGCAATAACATCTGGATTGCTAAAGGTGTTTTTATCTAATAGTTTACAAGGGCCACACCAGGTGGTGTACACATCCATAAATATTTTTTTGGGTGTTTTTTGTTGGGCAAGCAGCGCCTGGTCCATGGACATCCATGCTATTTCTTGAGCTGTTAAGGCTGCTGTAGAGATTAAAAAAACGAGAAGTAAAATAGCTTTTTTCATAAACTGTAATAAACAAAAAACGTTCCATACATGGAACGTTTTTT
>JABHYI010000242.1 GCA_018656255.1 Bacteroidota bacterium | reverse complement strand
CAGGATTGGGAAGACACACAATATCTGCATTAGCCATGTATGGCATTCAAACAATTGGCGACTTTGCCAAGTTTGACCAAGAAGAAATTGCAGAGCTACTCGGCAACAGCGGTATTAAATATTGGCGCTTTGCACGCAAAGTTATATAAAGGCTAAATGTGAGCTATTTACCCTTAGGTTTCCTTACCAAATAACCACCACCAACTAATGAGAATAAAACTAAAAGCATATTTGAGGGTCCGGTTTCAGAAGTTATGAGCCCAGTCAAATCTGGACCTCCAACTGCCGCCGCATTTGCATCTAAATAGGTACCTGTAGCATCGACTCCAGGGTCTGCGGCACCATAATACGAAGTCGAACCTGGCCTACCAACATCGATAGCTACTACTTGAGAACCTGCAGATGTATTGCCATCTAAATCAACGGCAAATACCTGCACAAAATATCTCATGTTGTTTGCTAGATTTGGGATAAACCAAACTGCCTCATCTGTAGCAGTTTCTACCTGTAATTCTAAGTTATTAGGGTCTATTCCGTATTTAATCGAATAAAAAGCAATACCTAGATCGTCGCTAGAAGCATCCCAAGCTAAATCAATACGTTTATCTGCAACCTGGAATATAATGTTAGTAGGAGCAGTTGGTGGGTTTCCAAAAACATTACCTTGAGTGAAATCGGGGATAACAAAACCTGGATCCAAATTAGTATCAGCTCCATCTGTAACTACTTGCTCACTTGGGGCTTCGATAACATTTAAAGGTTCCTGGATTACAAAAGAGTTAGAACTACCAAGTTTATCTACTACAACTACACTCACTTCATAAGTATCTGGCAGCAAAGGCGCCGCTGCAGAGGCAGAAAATCTTTTTTCCGAAGCATCGATTGCTGTTAAATTAGTTTGCAAACCATTAACTATAATAGAGGCTGAGGAAACTTCTGAATCAAAAACCAGATTAGTTGTAAAAACCTGCCCTGCAATAACAGGTTGTGGTGCAAAATTAAAACTAGTTAAATTAGCAGACATTGAGTCTATAGAAATATTAATTGCCTCTGAAATTGCATTCTCAGTTTTGACAACAAAACTATAGTCTCCATCTGCCAAAGGCGATGTTGTGTAAGTAAATGCTCCATCGGCATTTGAAGAGGTTGTATCCAGCAAGCTATTACCCTCTAAAATTTCAACCTGGACACCTACATCTGTAGTTCCTTCGAAAACCACTCTATTGTTATTTGTAATACCAGGGGTCGGAGAGCTTAAAGTAATTTGGGATTGAGCCTGCTCTTGCTCTTGAGTTACCATGATTTTAATAGCAGCTTCGATAGTTTCGTCGTTAATATCGAAAACTCGTAAAATTTGCTCTCCTGTGTTGGAAAATCTAATAGAAGTATTAAACTGGTGGCTACCGGCATGATCCTCTTCAAAACTAAAGTTAGTAGGTACTGTGGCATTCTGATCGTCTAAGACCTCAAAAGTAATTTCTCCTAAGTAATCTGTATCTAGTTCTTCCAAAACATCGATAGCTTCGAGAGTAAAAGAAATTTCTTCGAAGACAGCAACTGTCTCAGGGAAATCTACAAATCTAAATCGAGGGTTTTCGATACCAGCAATAATTTCTGGTTCTTCTTCTCCATTTGCTTGTGCCAGCAAGTCTTCGTTGCCTCCTACAGCATTATTGGGTGCAAATAAGTTCTGGAAGAAGCCTGCATTTTCAACATGGAAAGTATCCGATGCTAGCAATTTTTTGCTTTCTGTAGAGACTGCTATTAGGTAGTAATTGCCTGGCTGTGATAAGAAAAGTGACTTTAGGTTAATGCTTTTTTGGTAGCTTTCAGTTTTTTCGAAAGAAAATGAGTCAATCGGAAGTTTTAAAGAACCAGGTGTTAGTAAAAAAATATCAACAATTCCTTCTACATCCGAAACATTAATCTCTACATCTACTTCTGCACCTAGCTTTGTATCATGAGAAATAATATCGACATTAGCTAAAACAGCTACGCTATTTGAAATTAATAGCAAAAAACAAAATAATTTTATAAATCTTGGTAACAAGTGTGTCAAAGTAAAAAGTTTACAATCAATATATTTATAACAAAAAAAAAGATATAACTAAATTACAAAGCAAAATACTTTAGCACATATCCTTGCGAAAAAACGACTTTTATGTTAAAATTTAGAGATTAACTAAGTTCAAATGGAAAAAATTGTTGGAACACTACAAAAAGACAACAATCCAGTAGAAATTAAAATCGAATTGCCTACAAATGCATATTTTATGTCTGGAATTAGAGATTTTACTCTAAGTCTTATAGAAAATATGACAGATTTCTCTAGTCAATGGGCTTATAGGTTTCAATCTGTTGTTGATGAGTTAGCTAATAATGCAATTGAACATGGATCTAAAGCCAACGACAAGATTCTTGTGACATTTTATACGGTTGCCGACAAAGAAATTAGAATTACGGTAGAAGACCATGGAAACCCGCAAAAACCAATAACTGCTGCCGAAATAATGAAGATTTTGGAAACTAATAAGAACAAAGACAAAAAAGAGTTTAGTATTCGAGGGCGAGGATTGGCTTTTATAATAGACAAGTGGACAGATGAACTAATTGTTGAAGACAGACCTAACGGAGGGTTAAAATTTACAGTAGTTAAACACTTAAAGGATGATAGCTTTAAAACTTTAGAGCAGAGTGACGACCCTAAAAATATAGTAATTTAATCTATTTACATGGCAGAAATAAAATATTCCATTTCGGATCTTATAGATGATCCTAGCAAGAAAATAAAAGTCGTCACCTTAGACGGACAGTTAGACGAGTCTAACGTGGATAACTTTGCTCCAAAAATCTATGAAATGATTGCCAGTATGGACAAAGCTACTAGCGTTATTTTTGACTTTCAAAACCTCAGCTACCTGAATTCCAAATCGATTGGATATATTGCTGATTTCTATAATCAAGTAACTGCTAAAGGGGGTAAAATTGTTATCACCAAAGCAGCTAGTAATATTAAAGATATCTTAAAT
>JABHYI010000262.1 GCA_018656255.1 Bacteroidota bacterium | reverse complement strand
CAAATCCAGGTTGTATTTCATCTAAAATTAAAAGTGCACCCACCTGTTGACACCTTTGTTTTACTTTTGCCAAATAGTCATTAGTTGGTTCTATAAAACCAGCGCCTCCTTGGATAGTTTCAAGTATAACAGCAGCAGTATTGTTTGTGATCTGTTCCAGACAAGTTTCACAGTTAAATAATATAGCGCTGCACTCGGGCAATAATGGCTTAAAGGCTTCTTTTCTTTGCTCATAGCCCATAACACTTAGGGCGCCCATTGTATTTCCATGATAGGCGAGATTTGCGTATAAAATTTCTGCTCTACCGGTTGCTCGGCGGGCTAGCTTTAAAGCGCCTTCGATGGCTTCTGTACCACTATTTACTAAATAAGTAGTTTCTAGGGGTGAGGGCAAATGTTTTGCTAGTAATTTGGTGAGCGAAACCGCTGGCCTTTGGATATACTCTCCATATACCATTACATGCATGTATTTTTGAGCTTGCTCTGTAATAGCCTTTACAACCTTTGGGTGGCTATGACCAAGACTACAGGCAGAAACACCTGCAACAAAATCAAGATGTGCAACTCCTTTGGTATCATAAATATAACTGCCTTTGGCATGAGATATTTCCATCGCCAATGGATGCTGGGTGGTTTGTGTTTGGTGTTTGTAGAAATCTTTTTTCAATGGGCTATAACTAGATTGTAAAAATAGAGACTAACAAATGTAATACAGGTATGTTTGCCCGTAAAATAAATTAATGATACTCGGGTTTTATCTTGTCTTTTTGATCTAAGGTGTCATTTTCTCCTCCAGGAGTTTCCTGCATAGGATTGTCCTGGGGTCTATTTTTAAAAACGTCAGGATTTAATTTTGATGCCTCTGGAAGATTTAATTGTTCTTGACTTTTTTCATCAAAAAAAGCTTCTTGAAATTTTGGTAGCGCAATACCTTTTATTTTTGGTAGTAGGGGTAGCGGTTTTCCATCAAATAATGCGTCTTTATTTTGTAATCGTTCTTCAGCTCGCCAACCAAAACCTGACAATATTCTTGCCTTTGGAGGTAGTTTTGAGAGTGGGTATATTTTCCCAGTTCCCTTTTTAATAAAACGTATTCCTTCAATTTCTTGATTTTCCATATACATCTGTATGGAGCTAGATACAGTGTTGTTTATACCAATGAGCTCGTCATTATCGTTACGCGCAAAATAAATTACTTGTGCATTTTGGTCAATGTTTATAGTGTCTAGCTCATTGTTGGTAAATAGGCCAATAAGGCGTTTTCCTTTTACTTGATTATATCCCAAAGAATCTTTTTGAATCAAAAACGCATTATTAAATACCTTTAATGTGTCAAGTTGCTCTGTTCTGGTATCATTTATTAAATGAATGGTATCACCTGTCATCTGGTTTTCTCCAGTCCAAAGAACAGGTAGATGTATAAGTTTTGTGATTCCTTTTTTCTGGTTTACAAATATAGAATCACACTTGCCGCTGGTTGGTGCTTGCTGTGGGTTACTTGATTCTTTAAAAAAGCGTGCTTTGTAAAAACCTTTAAGAATTCTATTGTCTGGTTTTCCTGTAATTTGTAATGTATCTGCATGTATGTATACAGAATCACGTTCTTGAAGGGTTATAGCCAGGGCTCGTTTGGTAATAAAAACAGAATCTTTTTGTCTGAAAACCTCTGCATAATGCCCAAGTATAATACTTTGATTACTGGTATCAATTACTTTAATATTGTTGGTAGCAGAAGCAAAACTCTTATTTCTGTCAAAGTAAATGCTATCTCCATAAAGTGTTCTGCTTTGGTAATCTACTCTAGAGTTTTTTACAAAATAACCGGTATCTTCTCTAGTGTCATAAAAACCACGCTCACAATACACAGTACTGGAGTCACTTACTATGGTAGATGGGCCGTAGAGGTAACTAGCACCCGTTTGCGAATAAAAATCAAGTTGCTGAGAGTTTATAGTGTATTTTGGGTTTACAATCTTTACATCACTTGTAAATTGGTAGTTTTTCTGCTCTGCGTAATACCTTCCAATTCTACTGGTTAGTGTACTGGCGGTATCTATTACAGTACCACCGCTTCTGTAGTAGGCCTCTTGCTTTACTCTATCAAAGTAAAGGGTATCTGTTTTAAGTGTTGTTTGGGGTTCTTTGAAGATAACATCACCGCTTGCAAATGCAAATTGAGTATTGCCGTTATACTCTGCATAATTACTATTCATGGAAATAGTATCACCTTGTTTTATTTTAACCTCACCATAGGCTTTTACAAAGTTGTCTTTTAAATACACATAGGCTTGATTACACCACATTTTAATACCTTCATGGACAATGTATACCTGTCCTTCTGTGTCTTGAGTGTATATGAAAGCATCTGGTAATTCTGGCTTTCGTTCTAGATACCCAGATTGAATGTCCACCTTGGTTTTATCTGTTTCTTGACTGGGTTGCGCTAGAGTAACTCCTGTAAAAAGGAGCAGTAGCAATAAACCTATATGTGGTATCTTTTTTTGCAATATATTTTTGTACTGTTTTAGTATACTACTCCCAATTCAAATCAAAATATACTAAAAAACAACTGCTTTTTTTTAACGGTGTATTGTTTGGGTTCTATCTGGACCTACTGAAACTATATTTATTGGTATTTCTAATTCTTTTTCTAGAAAATCAATGTATTGGTTTAGTTCTTTAGGGAACTCAGAAGCTGCTCTCATCTTTGTTAAATCCTCTTTCCAACAAGGAAAACTTGTATAGATTGGCGTTACATTTTCTGGCTCGATGTTGTAGGGTAGGTGGGTGATGGTTTCTCCTTTGTATTTGTATGCAGTACATACCTTAAGGGTACTAAATCCGGAGAGTACATCTCCTTTCATCATGTTTAATTGAGTAACTCCATTTACCTCACAGGTGTATTTTAAAGCTACTAAATCTAACCATCCACAACGTCTTGGCCTTCCAGTTACCGCTCCAAATTCACGTCCTATTTTTGCCATTTCAACACCTACTTTATCAAAAAGTTCGGTAGGGAATGGGCCAGAGCCAACACGAGTGGTATAAGCTTTAAAGATTCCGTATACTTCTTTTACTTTATTTGGCGCAATTCCTAAACCTGTGCAAGCACCTGCCGCTGTTGTGTTTGAAGATGTTACAAATGGGTATGTTCCAAAATCAATATCAAGTAAAGATCCTTGAGCGCCTTCTGCCAATATTGTTTTCCCAGCTTTTATTGCCTCATGAAAATACTGCTCACTGTCAATAAATGTCAATTCTTTAAGGCGTTCTACAGCCTCATAAAATTCAGCTTCCATTTCATCTAGATCATACTGTATCTGTACATCATAAAACGAAATCATTGACTCATGTTTGTTGGCCAATTGGCGGTATTTTGTTTTCCAGTCTTTCATTTCTAGATCACCAATACGAATTCCGTTTCTACCGGTTTTATCCATATAGGTAGGTCCTATACCTTTTAATGTAGAGCCAATCTTTGCTTTACCTTTACTGGCTTCACTTGCTGCATCTAAGAGCCTGTGGGTAGGCAAAATAAGGTGTGCTTTTCTTGATATTATTAACTTGGCTTTGTAGTCTATATCGAATTGATCTAAACCTTCCAATTCTTTTACAAAAACAACTGGGTCTATCACAACACCATTGCCAATGACATTCATGGCTGTTTTGTGAAAAATTCCTGATGGAATAGTCCTTAAAACGTGTTTAATACCATCAAACTCTAGGGTGTGTCCTGCATTAGGACCTCCTTGAAAGCGAGCAATGATATCATAATCTGCTGTTAGTACATCGACGATTTTTCCTTTTCCTTCGTCTCCCCATTGTAATCCAAGTAGTAAGTCTACTGCCATAATTGTAATGTATTTCCCTATTGCTTTGGGTTGGTTGTGTTTTTTGTTCCGTAAAAATATAGCGAGTGTTTAGATATGGTAATATCAAAAACATCTTCTATGGTTTTTTTAATATTCTGTATTCTTGGATCACAGAATTCTATGACTTCTCCATTGTCTAGAATAACATGATCGTGTTGTTTATCAAAATATGATTTTTCGTAATGTGCTTGATTCTGGCCAAATTGATGCTTGCGCACCAATAAACATTCTAGCAATAATTCAATAGTGTTGTATAGGGTTGCTCTGCTTACACGATAGTTTTTGTTTTTCATTATGATATATAAAGATTCAATATCAAAATGTTCTTCCTGATCGTATATTTCTTGGAGTATAGCGAAGCGTTCGGGTGTTTTACGGTGCCCTTTTGTCTCTAAAAATGCAGTAAATACATTTTTTACAATATCTTGATTATTTGCTTCAGTTTTTAAACTCATGGTTTGGCAATGAATCGCTTAGCGGTATTGATGTAACTTTTAACAACCTTTAGGTAATGATATTATTACAATCAATACTTAAATCTAACACCTAAATTGTTTTAGGTCTTAAGGGTCAAAAATAGCAAAATTACAAACGAGTTACTTTATCAATTCCGTTTATTTTTTTAATGTTTTGAACCAAGTTATCAAGAATATTTTTGTTTTTAACTACCACCACAATTTTTCCTTTAAATATACCGTCATCGGTGTCAAAATGTACCCGTTTCATGTCTATGTTTAAATTGTTTGACACTTCTTTAGTCACGTTATTAACTAGGCCCAGAGCATCAATTCCAGTGATCAGTAGCTCTGCCTTAAATTCTCTTTGAGAGGAGTCTATCCATTTTGCTTTTTGAATTCTGTAATTATAACTTCCTTGGAGCTGAACGGCATTTGGACAATTTTTCTTGTGTACTTTAATTCCTTCTGTCACGGTTAAAAAACCAAACACATCATCTCCAGCAATTGGATTGCAACAACTTGCTATTTTGTAATCTAGTTGTTGCTCATCTTTTCCAAAAACCAATTGATCAAATTTCTCGGTAATTTCTTCTTTATTTACATCACTTTGATTGGGTTGTTTTCTAATTTTATTTTTAATAAAACTCACCAACACATTTGCTCTGGAGGCTGCAAAATCTTTTAATTGTTTATTGTCAATAATACCAGCGCCCACTCTATAAAATAAATCAAGACTTGTTTTTACTTTATAAAATTGAATTAATTGGTTTATGGTTTTATCATCAAGATTAATCTTAAGTGACTTTAACTTACGGCGCAGTATTTCTTTACCATCATTTGCGATATTCTTACGCTCTTCTTTGAGAGAAGATTTGATTTTTGATTGCGCTCTACTTGTAGATGCGTAATCTAGCCAGTTGGCAGTTGGTTTAGCATTATTGGAGGTTATTACCTCTACTTGGTCTCCACTTTGCAGTGCGTGACTCAAAGGAACTAATTTCCCATTAACCTTTGTACCTCTTGTGTGCATTCCCACTTCTGTATGTATATGAAATGCGAAATCTAAGGCAGAGGCGCCCTTGGGCAGTGAATATAAATCTCCCTTGGGTGTAAATACAAAAATCTCTTTTGCATAAAGACTGAGTTTAAATTCTTCTACAAAATCTACGGCGCTGATATCTTGATTCTCTAGTGTGTCTTGTAATTTATTAAGCCATTGATCAAGCCCCCCTTCATCACTATCCTCATTTTTGTATTTGTAGTGAGCAGCAAACCCTTTTTCTGCAATCTCATTCATACGCTCACTACGTATTTGTACTTCTACCCATTTGCCTTTTGGACCCATTACAGTAATGTGCAGGGCCTCATAACCTGTAGATTTTGGAGAAGAGATCCAATCTCTTAACCTCACTGGATTGGGACGAAAGTTGTCTGTAACAATGCTATAGATTTTCCAGGCCAAGAATTTTTCATTGGCAAGATCACTTTTGTATATGATACGCACTGCAAACTTATCATAGACCTCATCAAAGCTCACGTTTTGAGCCACAATCTTTCTGCGTATGCTATAAATTGATTTTGGTCTTCCTTTTACTTCGTAGGTTAAATTTTCAGCAGTTAGAGAATCTTTAATAGTCTTTGAAAATGCTTTGATATAAGCATCTTGTTCTTCTTTACTATCTTTGATTTTACTTAGAATGTCATCATATATTTCGCGCTCTGTATATTTTAAGCTCAAATCTTCTAGCTCAGATTTTATTTTATACAAACCGATACGATGAGCCATCGGAGCATAGATATACAAAGTCTCACTTGCAATTTTTTCTTGCTTGTAGCCTGGCATAGCATCCATTGTTTGCATGTTATGCAACCGATCTGCAATTTTTATAATGATAACCCTAATATCTTCATTAAGGGTTAAAAGCATTTTTCTGAAATTCTCTGCCTGCAGTGACACATCACCCTCATAAGGCATTTTTGAAATTTTTGTTAGCCCTTGTACAATACGAGCAACAGTCTCTCCAAATAGTTGTTCAATATCTGTAAAGGTGTATTTGGTGTCTTCATCAACATCATGAAGTAGGGCAGCAGCAATAGATGTGGCATCAAGTCCAATCTCACTGGCCACAATTTTAGCCACAGCAATAGGATGAAAAATATAAGCCTCACCACTTTTTCTGCGCTGGTGTTTGTGTGCATCTACAGCAACATCAAAGGCAGAGCGTATGAGTTTTTTATCTTCCCTAGATAAGATACGATAACTTATCTTGAGAAGCTCCTTATACTGTTTTGCTATAGCTTTGTTTTCCTGCTCTATATCAATTTCTGTCATAGATTAAAAATACAAATTCCAATTTTTAAAAAAAATTATAAGAGTTTAATTTTCAAATAAAAAAAAAGCGCATTTAAAAGACATTAATTTT
>JABHYI010000287.1 GCA_018656255.1 Bacteroidota bacterium | reverse complement strand
TACTTCAGTTTTTAGGTAAAATACATCTTGCAATCCTGTTAAGTTCGATAAATCAATGTTTCCGCTCTCTAACATTTCTGATAAATTTAGGACATCACTGGGTTTCATATCTTTGCCAAGAAGTCTAAAAACAGCCAATCCTGTTTGGTTATCTAGGGCGTAAACAATAACTTCATCTATTGCCGTTACAGACCCTAAATACATCAGTGATACTTTTTGACTTTTTGATTTAAAACTAGCTAGTTTCTGGTATTTTTCTTGATTAAAAATAAGTGATAATCTTGTTATTTCGTTCTCATAATCTTGCTCAGTACCTTCCGTTTTTGGGTAGGCTACAACATTGATTTTTCTGATAGAAGCTAAAACCTGTTTTTGCTCTTTAGAAAGAGAATCAATCTCGCTGAGCAAACTAGTGGGTACATCTATCTTTAAAAACCTGTTGTCTTCTTGTTTCTCTACAATGTAAGATTGTAAGGATTTACTGGTGTCACAACTCAAAAAAGTTAGTAAAGCCAAAGAGATTCCAATAATATACCTTGTTATAATTATCATGATGTATTACTTTAGAGATATTAATTTTGCTTATTGATGTTCTTTAATTGCTCACTACCAGGAACCTTTAGCTCTTGTGTTAACTTACCAATTTGTTTTAAATCTATGACTCCAGTAATACTCATCACTACCGTCTTAGACTTTCCTTTTACAAGTCCATCTAGATGCATTAACAGCTCACTAACCAGAGTGTCTGTAGCTCCTTGTTTAGAGTAGAAACGTATGTTTTTACCATCATCTTTTACACGCATTAACTCAGACAACTCATCGTTAGAGGCAACATAACTAGTAACCTTGGCAGACATACGTGCAGCAACATCTGGATTGTCTGTGGTGAAAATCTTTATGGTTTCAAGATTATCTACCATTTTTAGATAATCTTTTACTTCTGGATCTTTAGAATTTAAATCCATCTTACTTAGTAGTTTAAACATGTTCTTTGTCACCACAACAGATGTTACATCTTTTTCATTCTCGAAAGAATCAAAACTTCCTTGACCAGAAACGGCTAAAGGAATAGTAATAAAAGCGAATAATAAGGCTATTTGTTTCATGATATTTGTGTTATAGTTATTTTAAATATTTGTTTTTAGTTTCTTGAAATTGATCTACCAAAGAGAGCCTTTGCGTTGCTTTATTAAATTGGCTTGCCATTAAATACATGGCATCTTTACTCTGTTTTAAAGCCGCTAAAGCTTCTCTTTCTTGGATGGCTTTACTGTTGGCTGAATACATAAAACCTGCTACACCAATAATTGAAATCATTACAGCAGCTAGCTTTAACCACCACTTTTGATTGAATCTGGTTTTTTTAGAAATTAGTAAAGAACCTTCAAATACATCTTGTGCTGCTTTCTCAAAGGTATTAAATAGAACTGTATATGGTTCTAAACGATCATCAACATCTTCACTATAAAAATAAGCACGCAATGACGTCTCTTGGTCTAATGTAGTATTGCCTTTAAAATACAAATCTAGTAAATCCTTAATTTTACTGTACTCCATGATTGTATTGTTTTAATAATAACTCTTTTATCTTTTTCCGAGCTCTTGAAAGGGTAACGCGCACGTTAGCTTGGCTACTGTTTGTGATTTTTGCAATTTCAGAAAACTCATACTGCTCAACATCTCGCAAATGCAATATTAATTTTTGCTGCTCTGGCAATTTCTGCATTAGTGTAAAGAGTATTGAAACTTCGTCTTTAGCCTCTATGTCTTTGTCTAAATTAGTTCGATTTTTAAAATTAACATGTACTATTTTTAAATTAGAAGCCTGTTTAGATTTTAATCTATCCAAACAGTAATTTTTTGTCATAGTAAAAGCAAAAGCTTTTGGGCTATTATAGTTGTTAATAGATTCTTTATTTTTCCATAATTTTAAAAAAACCTCTTGTACTGCATCTTGCGCCTCATCGTTAGATATCAAATAACTTTTAGCTAGTCTATACAAGCTATCTTTTATAGGCAGTATAATATCCAAAAACTCTCTTTGATTCATAACTTCCTATTGCTGCTGCTTATCTTATTGACGAACTACATTGGATTTTGTAACAGCAATACCTAAAAAATTAATTACTGTATTAAAATCAAGACTTCACAAAACAAGTCTTAGTAATACAACCGGGTATACAGCTGTTTTTTGTCAATGTAATAAAATTAATAGATAACGTTTGTTTTTTATATTTATTTGCATCCTTACATTAGCTTACAGGCAAAAAATTCAAACTATTTGTGAGGATATAAATACAAAGAATTTTATGGTGTATATTGTAACAAATCATTCTCTACATACACTAATACTCAAGACAACAACCACAACCATTGAATAAAGAACTTGAACATAATTTTGTTACCCAACTAGAGCAAAATCAAAACATAGTGCACAAAATCTGTCGTTTGTATACCAACGATAGTGATGGTCACAATGATTTGTTTCAAGAAATTACTATACAGTTGTGGAGGGCTTATCCAAAATTTAGAGGAGATTCAAAGTTTAGTACTTGGATGTACCGCGTTGCATTAAATACAGCCATTACACTATATCGTAAAAGCAAAAGAAGGGTAGCTACTCAAGATTTTGAAGGAGTTAGTTTTAAAATTAAAGCTGATGAATATGATGACACCATAGAAGAGCAGCTGTCATTGATGTATGATGCTGTTAAAACCTTGAATGACATAGACAAGGCACTTGTTTTTTTGTATCTCGAAGATAAAAATTATAAAGAAATATCAAGCACACTTGGTATTAGCGAGGTAAATGCCAGAGTGAAAATGAATAGAATTAAAGGGAAATTAAGAAAAATTTTAAATCCTTAGTTAATATGGATGAATTAGAATTATTAAAATCAAAATGGCAAGAGGGAAATCAAGAGCTCCCAAAATTGTCTTATAACGATATATACAAGATGCGGCATAACAAATCTGCATCTATTGTTAAATGGATATTTATAATAAGTGTTTGTGAACTTGTTTTTTGGATCGTCCTAGGGTTTTTAAGCCCAGAATCTAATAAAGAGTTATTGGTCCAAATTGGTCTTCAAAATACCCTAACAATTTTGTACGCTATTAATTATGCTATAATTGCTGTTTTTTTAATTCTATTTTATCTTAATTATAAAAACATAAAAACCACAGATACTGTAAAAACCTTAATGCACAGTATCATTAAAACTCGTAAAACAGTAAGCTATTTTGTTATTTATAATGTTGTAAGTTTTGTACTATCGTTGTTGTATGTGAATCTTTATTTTTTTAGTAAAAAAAGTGAATTATTTGGCATACTTATCAAAGATAAGGATGCCTATAAAGGAGTCTCAATTGAAACGTTTACTTCAGTGTTTTTTATAACACAGTTTATCATAGGAATACTTTTAATAGGGTTTATTTTATTGTTTTACAGAATTGTATACGGTATACTATTAAGAAAGCTAAAGCATAATTATGGAGAGTTAGAAAAAATAGAAATGTAGTTTTAATAGAATCAAAAAGACCCCAGCGAAATGTTTTTCACTGGGGTCTTTTTGATTTTCATTAAATATCATAACAGAGTTAATAACTCCATTCTCTTTCTGAGTTTAAATCCTCTTCTTTTTTAATCTCTGTGGCTGGTATTACTTTTAGAAATGATGGATGTTGCTCTATAGCATATTCAAGTTTTTCAACCAAATCTGCAACAGGTATGTTATCATAATCTATATCAAGAGGTTCTTTAATCTCCATTGATTGCAATATACCTCGCTTTTTAATACGTATGCCTTTACGATCAAAAGAGCGTCTAAAGCCATCTATAACAATAGGAACTACAATAGGCTTGTTTTGTTTAATAAGGTGCGCTGTACCTCTTCTAATTGGTTTCCAAGGTCTTGTTGTACCTTGCGGAAATGTTATAACCCAACCATCTTGAAGTGCTAAAGCTATATTATTGACATCACTCATCTTAACTTGACGGTTAACATCCTCCCCCTTAGCTCTCCAGGTACGTTCTATACTTACAGATCCTGCATAGGCTAAAATTTTCGGCAATAAGCCCGCTTGCATAGTTTCTTTAGCGGCAACAAAATAAAGGTTAAGCTTTGGCCTCCATAAATAGCCAATGTTTTTAATATTATCATCACGCCCACTTAAACTGGCATTAAACACATGAAACATGGCAACTACATCAGCAAAATACGTTTGATGATTAGATACAAACAAAACATTGTTATCTGGGAGATTACGAAGTATTTCAGACCCTTCGATTTCAAGTTTATTAAAACCTTTAAAGCGGCGGTGTGTGAGAGATCCAAAAATTCGAATCAACCACAGTTTTAAAAATAAAATATGTCCAAATGGATTTTTCTTTAAAAGCCCCATAAAAAATTATTTATTTAACAAGACATTTAGAAAAATGCCCAAAAGCAAATATACAAAAAACTAATGGTTGTTAAGTTGTTTAAGCAACTCTCTTACCTCACTGAGCATCATAGCTGTGGCTCCCCAGACCACATGGTTGTTTAATAAATAGGCAGGAACTTCTATATCAGTCGCGTAAGATGTTGATAGCTTTCTTGTGCAATAGATGCTATCGTCTAAAAAATCAGAAAGTTTTACTTCTATAAGGGCCTTAACCTCTGATTTTTGCAAAATAAATTGTGGTGTTTTTTTACAAAAACCAATAAAGGGTTGCACAAAAAAATTACTGGGAGGTATGTAAATCTTAGTGAGTTTTTTAAGTACGGTTATGTCTTGTTGCAGAACTCCAATTTCTTCTTGAGTTTCTCTTAAGGCTGTATGCTCGGAAGAGATATCTGAGGATTCCTGCTTTCCTCCAGGAAAACCAACCTGTGCAGAATGAACCCCTTTGTATGTGTTTCTTAAAATTAAAGCCAAGAGTGTTTCATCATCTTGGTTTGGATAAAACAACGCCATTACGGCAGCCTTTTTTGCCTTATTATTTTTTAAAGATTGTTTTGTTAATTCTTGTAGGCGTTCAATGGGAGCCATTTTATAATGAGAAGCCTCGCCCGGAAGGTCTAAATTGGCTATTTTTACAATACGTTTGGTAAAGGTAGAAAATGTCATATTTAGGTAAAATAATTTTTGTTTGTGGGTGTGTTATACTCCTACTGGTTCAATGTGAAGATACAAAAAACAAGGAAATTGCTGCGCCTATAAATTCACCAAACGGGCAAATAATAAATACAGACAACCCCACGCAAACTAAAGTATCTCTGATACCTAATGATAGTATACCACCCACAAAAAAAATAGAAAAATTAACACAAGATAATGTTGTTAGACTTTTAACAGCATACGGAAAGCTTCATCCACAAACCAAGGTGAAGTTTACAACACCCTATGGCACAATTGTAATACAGCTATTTAAAGATACACCTCTACATAGAGCAAACTTCATCTATTTGGTGAAACAGGGTTATTTTAATTCTACCTATTTTCATAGAGTAGTTTCTAATTTTATTATTCAGGCTGGAAGTAGTGACAACGCCTTAACTCAAAAAGACAGATACGCACTTGGGCATACCTATAGAATTCCAAACGAAATTAAACACAAGCACTTTTATGGCTCCCTCTCTGGTGCCAAATATTATCGAGATAATGATGACCATAAAACAGAACCTTTTGAGTTTTTTATTTTCTTGGGTCCAACATCTTCAACCACACATCTAGACGGCAATTACACTGTATTTGGAAAAGTAATTGAAGGTATGGATGTGGTAACAACAATTTCAAAACTTCCGAAAGATGCTAAAGAATGGCCACTTAAAAATGTAACTATCAACGCTAGTGTTCTAGAGTAATGCATCTAAAAAAAAACGCTTTAAGAGAATTCTTAAAGCGTTTTTAATGTAGTATTAAAAGTAAATGTTCTCTAAAACTTATTACGTTTTCTATCTACTTCTTTCAAAAATACTTTACGTATTCTTAAAAAGTTAGGAGTTACCTCTACATACTCATCTTTTTGAATGTATTCAAGCGCTTCTTCTAATGAAAATTTAATGGCAGGTACAATCTTTGCTTTGTCATCTGCACCACTAGAACGAACGTTACTCATCTTTTTAGTTTTGGTAATATTCACAGCCATATCATCTTGACGTGTGTTTTCTCCAATAACTTGTCCTCCGTAGATATCCTCACCTGGCTCTACAAAGAAACGTCCTCTATCTTGCAATTTATCAATAGAATACGGAATGGCACTTCCGTTTTCCATAGATACTAAAGATCCGTTTTGACGTTCTGGAATCCCACCTTTTAGGGGTTGGTACTCTAAAAAGCGGTGTGTCATAATAGCCTCACCAGCTGTTGCTGTAAGGAGTTGATTACGCAATCCAATAATTCCACGAGATGGAATTAAAAATTCACAAATCATTCTGTCTCCTTTAGCTTCCATAGAAACCATTTCTCCTTTACGAAGTGAAACCATGTTTACAGCAGTACCACTAACAGTTTCTGGTAAATCAATAGTTAATGCTTCAATTGGCTCACATTTCTTGCCGTCAACCTCTTTTATAATTACTTGTGGTTGGCCAATTTGTAACTCATATCCTTCACGACGCATAGTTTCTATTAATACAGAAAGATGCAACACCCCACGTCCAAACACTAAAAACTTATCTGCACTGCCCGTTGGTTCCATACGGAGTGCTAAATTCTTCTCTAATTCTTTTTCAAGTCTTTCTTTAATATGTCTTGAGGTTACATATTTACCATCTTTTCCGAAGAAAGGTGAATCGTTAATAGTAAACAACATACTCATCGTAGGCTCATCTATAGCGATAGTCTTCATTCCTTCCGGGTTTTCAAGATCGGCAACAGTGTCACCAATTTCAAATCCTTCTAGACCAACGAGCGCACAAATATCACCTGCCTGAACTTCTTCTACCTTTTTACGACCTAAGCCTTCAAAAGTATGTAGTTCTTTAATTTTAGTTTTTACAATACTACCATCTCTCTTTACTAAAGCTACTTGCATACCTGCCTTTAGGGTACCTCTTTGCAAACGACCAATAGCGATACGACCTGTAAATGAAGAGAAATCTAATGATGTAATCAACATTTGAAGGCTTCCATCTTTAACCTCAAAAGAAGGTACATGCTCCAATACCATATCCAGTAATGGCTCTATAGAATCTGTTTCATTTTGCCAGTCTTCACTCATCCAGTTATTCTTTGCAGAACCATAAACTGTTGGAAAATCTAACTGCCACTCCTCTGCACCCAACTCAAACATTAAGTCAAACACTTTTTCATGAACTTCTTCTGGTGTACAGTTTTCTTTATCTACTTTATTAATTACAACGCAAGGTTTTAAACCAAGGTCTAATGCTTTTTGCAATACAAAACGTGTTTGTGGCATAGGCCCTTCAAAGGCATCTACAAGTAAACAAACACCATCTGCCATATTCAACACGCGTTCTACCTCACCACCAAAATCGGCGTGACCAGGAGTGTCAATAATATTAATTTTTGTGTCTTTGTATACAACAGAAACATTTTTAGAGGTTATGGTGATACCACGTTCACGCTCTAAATCATTATTATCTAGAATTAAATCTCCTGTATTTTCGTTTTCACGAAATAGGCTACAGTGATGCATAATTTTATCTACCAGGGTTGTCTTACCGTGATCAACGTGTGCAATAATTGCAATATTTTTAATTTTCATACTCAAAGGGCTAAACACCTAAGGTGTTAATTATTAGCTTATTTACTGAAATATTAGCAACTTAATAAAGCCTAATGTTTCAGCGTGCGAAATTAGTGTTATTTAATGGATTTATTTCAACAATAGAGGATTTATATTTTTCATTAGATGGGCTATAATACAACACTATAAAGTATCCTATATAAAAACCGCCTTTATTTAAAATAAAGGCGGTTTTAAAATCTTAACAATGAAGCTATTAATTATTCCCTAAGATTAATGGCAATCCACCTTCACCTCCACCAATTACAATTACTTTGGTGTTTGGAGATTCGCTTAATTTTAATGTAGCGTCAATCCCTTTATCTTGAAGTATCTTGTCTGTTAGAGAGGCACTTAAAATACGGTTAGCATCTGCTTTACCTTGCGCCTCAATAGTTACTTTCTCTGCTTCTTTTAAAGCTGTCACCAGTCTAAACTCATATTCTAAAGATTCTTGCTCTTGACGAAGTTTACGCTCAATTGCCTCTTTAATTGTATTTGGTAGGGTTACATCAC
>JABHYI010000290.1 GCA_018656255.1 Bacteroidota bacterium | reverse complement strand
CCCTTTAATTTTTGTGGGTATTTTTGCCTTGGTTGGATACCTTTCAAGTATTAATAATGCTACTATTCGTGATATTTCGATTGTTGATGAAAGTGGTGTTTTGGCCAAAAACTTTAAAGATACCCAGACAGAGAAATATACTGTTTTAAAGAATGTCTCTATAGATGATGCCAAATTATTAGGGGTTGATGGAACAGTATATGGAGTATTACATATCCCAAAGACTACTAGCCTTGAAGGGTTAGCAACCGCTACTACTTTTTACTCTAAAGAGTCTCCCTCGCTTACTATAATGCGAGATATAGAAAACACCATTGAGTCTCAAGTTAATACTGCCAGATTAAAACAGGCCAATATAGATGCAGATAAAATTAAGGCATTGCGCATTGAGGTAGATACCAAGCAAGAAACTTTTGAAGGTAAAAAAACTTCTAAGGCAGATGCTATTGCCAAATTAATTTTTGGAGGCGCTGCGGGTTACCTTCTGTTTATGTTTATTATTATCTACGGAAATATGATCATGCGTAGTGTAATTGAAGAAAAAACCAGCAGAATTATAGAAATCATTATCTCTTCTGTGAAACCCATTAAATTATTGCTAGGAAAAATTATTGGAACCTCTCTTGCGGGTGTTACTCAGTTTGTAGCTTGGGTGATTCTCATCAGTATTTTAACCTCTGTTGTAAGTTTAGTCTTTGGTATTGATCCTGGGGCTGCACAATCTCAACAGCAAGAAATGATAACCCAGGCTAGTGGTGGCTCTAGTAGTTTATTTCTAGAAGCCTACCGCGCTTATGAAAGTTTGCCTCTAGCTAACCTAGTTATCATGTTTTTACTGTTTTTTGTTGGGGGTTATTTGTTGTATGCCTCTTTATATGCAGCAATTGGGGCTGCTGTTGATAATGAGACAGACACCCAGCAGTTTATGATACCGGTAATAATGCCTTTAATTTTATCTATTTATGTAGGTTTTTTCACAGTTATAGAAAACCCCCATGGCATGGTTTCACAGGTATTCAGTTACATACCTTTTACTTCCCCAGTGGTAATGTTGATGCGAATTCCTTTTGGAGTACCGCTATGGCAACAGGTACTTTCTGTAACTATACTATTTGTCACTTTTACTGGTATGGTGTTTTTTGCTGCAAAGATATATCGTGTAGGTATTTTAATGTATGGAAAAAAACCAACCTATAAAGATCTTTTAAAATGGCTTAAATACTAAGCACTAAAAAGCTTGAAAGCCAAGAAGATTATTTTTTTTCTTTAATTGTAGGGTATACCCTTAAGATTTCTTTAATTTTACGATAACAAGCTTACCGGCAATTAAATACCACAAGACGTGCAAGAAAATATCACAGAGACAGTAACACAAACCATTTGGGGAGCTATAAAAAGTTTTTTAGATCTTGGTTTCACCCTAGGGTCTGGAAATCAAGAAGTACGCATTGCTGTTTGGACCTTGCTTTTAGTAATACTTTCTTTTGTTGGAGCACGGCTTTTTTTAAAATGGATTCGGGTGCTGCTCACCAGAAACATGCAGGAGCCAGATAAGCTTAAATTTATAAGTTTTTTCAAGTTTGTACAATACATCACCTATATCATTGTTGGCTTTGCTGTATTAAGCGCATCGGGTATTAATGTGACGCCTTTTTTAGCAGCTTCTGCTGCACTTTTGGTTGGATTGGGACTCGCACTTCAAGAACTTTTTCAAGATGTAATAGGAGGTGTTTTTATTTTCATAGACAAATCATTACTTGTTGGTGATATTGTGGAGGTAGATGGTAAAGTGGCAAGAGTTATAGAGGTTACCCTAAGAACGACAAGAGCCATTACTAGAGATGATAAAATAGTGGTGATTCCTAACCATAAATTTATTTCAGAAATTATTATAAATTATACTCAAAATCATAAAACAACTCGAGAATCTGTTAAAATTGGAGTTGCTTATGGCAGTGACGTGAAAAAAGTGGAAGCTTTATTATTGCAGAGCGTAAGTGAGCAACGTGGGGTTTTAAAAACGCCTAAGTCTTTTGTGCTTTTCGATGATTTTGGAGAATCTGCATTGCAATTTAGTGTGTTGTTTTTTATATCAGATAGTTTCTCTGTCCCAAAAATTAAAAGTGAAATAAGATTTAGAATAGATCAACTCTTTAGAGAACATAATATTTCTATTCCATTTCCACAAAGAGATATTCATATTATCAATAAAACAGTGTAATATCTCTGGGTGTGAGCCCGTCTATATAACACCATATTTAAAGGCTTGCAAGTCATTGCATCTCGCAGAACTATTATAAAAGAAATTCATGGCAAAAATATTGATTATTGAAGATGAAGCTGCTATACGTAGGGTGTTGGTTAAAATACTTTCTGAGGAAAACAGCGCTTACCAAGTAACTCAGGCCGAAGACGGCCTAGAAGGGATAGAGAAAATTAGAGATGAGGATTTTGATTTGGTGCTCTGTGATATCAAAATGCCAAAAATGGACGGTGTTGAGGTGTTACAAGCAGCCAAAAAAATTAAGCCAGAGACCCAAATGGTTATGATATCTGGTCATGGAGATTTAGATACGGCAGTCCAAACCATGCGCCTTGGCGCTTTTGATTACATTTCAAAACCCCCAGATTTAAATAGACTACTCAATACCGTTCGTATTGCCTTAAACAGTAAAGAGCTTGTAGTTGAGAACAAACGTCTTAAAAAGAAAGTCAGTAAAAATTACCAGATGATTGGCCAAAGCAATGCTATCTGTGAGATTAAAGACATGATCGAAAAAGTTGCCCCAACAGAAGCGCGTGTTTTTATTACAGGTCCCAACGGAACGGGTAAAGAATTAGTGGCCCACTGGATACACCAAAAGAGTAACCGCAGTAAAGGCCCAATGATAGAGGTAAATTGCGCGGCTATACCGGGCGAGCTCATAGAAAGTGAGTTGTTTGGTCATGTTAAAGGCGCCTTTACTTCTGCCAATAAAGACAGAGCAGGAAAGTTTGAGGCTGCCAATGCAGGAACCATTTTTCTTGATGAAATTGGAGATATGAGTTTATCTGCCCAGGCAAAAGTGCTGCGAGCTTTGCAGGAAAATAAAGTACAGCGCGTAGGAAGCGATAAAGATATAAAGGTAGATGTTAGGGTGATTGCGGCTACTAATAAAGATTTGAAAAAGGAAATTTCAGAAGGAAATTTCAGGGAGGATTTATACCACCGTTTGGCAGTAATATTAATTGATGTACCTGCTTTAAATTATAGAAGAGAAGATATCCCGCTACTGGTAAATCATTTTGCAGAAAAAATAGCCTCAGAGCACGGTACAGCTCAAAAGAAATTTAGCCCAAAGGCCATTGTGCTGCTTCAAGAATATGATTGGACAGGAAATATAAGAGAATTACGCAATGTTGTTGAACGTTTAATTATACTTGGTAGTGATCAAGTTACAGAAAAAGATGTTACCCTATTTGCCAGTAAATAGTAGTAATAACACATTGCCTTTGCAGTTGTATTGCTTATTGATAAAAAACACCAAATACTATGAAAAAGTTACTAGTTGTATTGCTGCTAATTTTTACGGGTCAAGCTGTAGAGGCCCAAAATACAAGTGAGAAAGATGCGGCCATGTTAGAGGCTATCTATAAAGAGTCACTGCTCAACGGAAATAGTTATAATTGGCTAGATCATCTGTCAAATAAAATTGGGGGACGTCTCTCTGGATCTATCAATGCTCAAAAAGCAGTACAATACACCAAAGGAGAACTTGAGAAGTTAGGCCTTGACAGGGTTTGGTTACAACCAGTTATGGTGCCAAAGTGGGTTCGCGGTTTAAAGGAGTACAGCTTCATGGAAACGGGTCCTGGTGTTACAAGTGTCATGAATATTTGTGCTCTTGGAGGGTCTGTAGCTACTCCAAATGCAGGTTTAAAAGCCAATGTTGTTGAAGTTTCATCTCTAGAGGAGTTAGATGCTTTAGGTAGTAAAAACATTAAAGGGAAAATAGTTTTTTTTAACCGTCCAATGCAGGCAGATTTAATCCATACGTTTGAGGCCTATGGTGGGTGTGTAGACCAGCGTTACTCTGGAGCAAAACAAGCAGCAAAATATGGCGCGGTTGGTATAGTAGTGCGTTCTATGAATTTACGCAATGATGATTTTCCGCACACTGGCGCTATGAGCTATGGAGATTTACCTGCTAGCAAAAGGATTCCTGCCTGCGCAATTAGCACCAATGACGCTAATAAACTAAGCAATACCTTAAAGCTGATTCCGGAGCTTAACTTTTATTTTAAGCAAAACTGTAAAACATATCCAGATGTAGAATCCCACAACGTTATTGGTGAAATTACAGGGAGCACCTACCCAAATAAGTATATGATAGTGGGAGGACACCTAGATTCCTGGGATTTGGGAGACGGATCTCATGATGATGGCGCTGGTGTTGTACAATCTATGGATGTACTACGTTTATTAAAAAAAACGGGATATACCCCAAAACACAGCATTCGTGTTGTATTGTTTATGAATGAGGAAAACGGCTTGCGTGGCGGTAATGCCTATGCCACACAAGCAACCCTAAAGGCAGAAAATCATGTCTT
>JABHYI010000205.1 GCA_018656255.1 Bacteroidota bacterium | reverse complement strand
TCAATTCTATTTACAGGGCGCACTTCACCGGCTAGGCCAATTTCGGCAGCAAAACACATGGTTTTGTCTATGGTGATATCTACATTGCTGGAGAGTACTGCCGCTACAACCGCCAGGTCAATGGCGGGATCATCTACAGAGATACCTCCGGTAATATTTAAAAACACATCTTTGGCTCCAAGTTTAAAGCCTGCTCTTTTTTCAAGAACGGCCAAAATCATGTTAAGACGTTTGGCATTATAGCCAGTTGCACTTCTTTGAGGAGTCCCGTATACAGCCGTAGACACTAAGGCTTGAATTTCTATGAGCAGCGGTCTCATCCCTTCAAGGGTAGATGCAATTGCTGTTCCGCTGAGTTCTTCTTCATTTTTGGACAGTAGTATTTCTGAGGGGTTTGAAACCTCCCGAAGCCCACTTCCTTGCATTTCGTAAATACCTATTTCATTGGTGCTTCCAAAACGATTTTTATTAGCTCTTAGAATTCTGTAGACATGATTGCGGTCTCCTTCAAACTGAAGTACCGTATCTACCATGTGTTCTAAAATTTTAGGTCCTGCAATATTTCCGTCTTTGGTGATGTGCCCAATTAGGATAACAGGGGTTGCAGTTTCTTTAGCAAATTTTATAAGCTCTGTTGTGGTTTCTCGTATCTGCGAGATGCTTCCAGGGCTGCTTTCTATATGATCTGTATGCAATGTCTGGATAGAGTCTATCACTACAATATCTGGCTGCATTTGTGCAATGTTCCGAAAAATATGCTGCGTTTTCGTTTCTGTTAAAATATAACAATGCTCACTATTGGGATGAATTCTTTGGGCGCGCATTTTAATTTGCTGTGCACTTTCCTCCCCTGAAACATAGAGCGTTTTGTAAGGTAATTGTAATGCTATTTGCAGCATCAAAGTACTTTTTCCTATTCCAGGCTCGCCTCCTAAAAGGGTAAGGCTGCCAGGTACAAGCCCGCCTCCCAGCACGCGGTTTAACTCCTTGTTTTTGGTGTTTATTCTAGCCTCTGCATTGGTAGATATTTCAGAAACCTTTTGAGGTTTGGAGGCTCTTATTGTAGCAGATGTATTTGTTTGTGAAATATCCCAGGTTGCTTTTTCTGCTTTCTCAATGACCTCTTCTGCAATGGTGTTCCATTGTTTACAAGAAGTACATTGCCCTTGCCACTTGGCAGATTGTGCCCCGCAATTTTGACAGAAAAAAGTAGTTTTTGTTTTAGCCATTGGTAGCTATAAAAATAGTGATTATCTTGATATTTGATTTATAACAGCCATAAAGTAGTTAACAATTAAGGCTCTTTTTTAGTACCCAAAGTCCTCTTTGATTTTGTCTGCCTTATCCAGCATCACATCTAGGGTTATAAAACCGACCTCTTCTTTATCAAAAGCTCCTTGGAAAATACGCATTGCTTTTTTAGGTTCTCCTACCTCCTCATAATAACGCCCCAGGTAATATGGGCCTAATACGGTTTCTGGGTACTCTCTTTTTGCCATTTCTGCAATAACCTTGAGTGACTCCCACTGTTTTTGTTTTTCGGCGGCCTTGGTGGTTGCTATGTAGTCGTTAACCCGGATGATGTCATCAATGCCAAAAAGATCTTTAATGGTTTTGTATTTATCAATAAGGTAATCACTAATAGGGGTCTTTATAGTTAGTAAAACCGTGTTGTATTCTTCCCTACTTATTGGGCGGTAGATAGCAAACATTTTTTCCAGCGCTACAGGGATACCACGGGCTACCAAAGAGTAGTGGGTGGCGCCTTGAAAATTATCATAGTAGTAATTAAAATTTGGTGTATCTATAGATTTTAAGGTGTTGTTTAACGCCTCTGCGTCTTGGGTTAGCTCTTTAATATCATCGGTTGCTGTGGCCAAATAGTAAAAAATCTCTGTGGTAATTTTTGGAATTCTTCCTGCCATACGCGTAGTAGCGTTTGGAGATAGCTCTGGGCTTAGCACAATATATCCATTAAAAAGAGGTGGGCTTTTATAGAGGTAAAAGTTTAAAAAGTTTGCCGTAAAATCATGGCCAACACCTACAACAAATTTTGCGGTACGGTAGCTCTCATCAATGTATGGTAAAAGCTCTAGGCCAAGAAATTCAAAAAAGTCTGCACCTTTTTCTGAGGGCAAATAATTGCCCGAGTCGTAATTACAATCATCAAAGCGTGTTCTGGCTTGCATAACACCAACTACAATAGATTCTGGCATGTCTTCCCAGTAGCTAAAGTAGTCTACATTACCTGCAACAGGCTCAAATAGATAGTCTGCATCAAGGACAATAATAACAGGATATACTTTATCTGTGTTTGTATCGTAATTGCGAGGGAGCTGAATTTTTAATCTTCTGGTTTCTTGGAGTCTATCACTATTAAACTCTTCATAGATTACTTGCGCATTTGCAAGAAAACCAAAGGTTAGAAAAGCCAAAAGTAGGATTGTTTTTTTCATGTCTGAAATTTTAAGAAAGCCGTAAGATACTTAAATTTTAAAATGTGCCTTGGCTTACAAAAACTAACAATTAGTTGTTTTTATTGTACACCGGCAAAAATAATAGTGACCCAACACCAATTACAATAATTGATGCGATCCCTGATGACCAAATAATCCAACCAAAAGCAGTTCCAACGGTAAAAGGGACATTAAATAAAACCAATACTCCTGCCATTGCAGCAGGGTAGGTTCCAAAACCACTGTTGGTAAATGCAAAGGTAAAACTACCTACCACAAAGGCAATAATAACGGTGCCAATGCCTATATCTGAGGTTTCTAACAGAGCCTGAGTAGCTACAAAAAAAGAGAGTAAATAAAGCCCCCAGATACCAAAAGAATACACTATAAACAATCCTTTCTTTTTCATGGTAATAATACTCAACACCCCTTCTTTTAGTCCTAGTAAAAAGGTTTTAACTTTTGAATTTGTTTTAGATCTAGAGAACTTCAAAAATAGCCCCACAAATACAATAAGGGCAATTACACCAATCAATAGGGTATTTACAATTGAGGTAGGGATCGTTTCTATGATATAGCCCTGCAGTATGTCAAATTTTAATACAAGTGCTACAAGAATAAAACCTATCAGAAAAAAAAGATCTATAATGCGTTCGCTTATAATGGTTCCAAACCCTGCAGAGAAAGGAATTTTTTCATACTTATCTAGCACAATACCCCTAGAGACTTCCCCGCTTTTAGGAATAAAAATATTCATGAGATAGGCTACAGAAACTGCCATAAAATTATTGGCCAGTTTTGGTCTGTAACCCAGGGGCTCTAACATGAAAGACCACCTGTGTGCTCTTGCTAGATGGCTCAAGAGGTTTAAAGACACAGAGGCTGCAATAATCCAGTAATTTGCATTTTTAACATACCCTGAAAGCTCTTGAAGTTGCAGCGGTGTAAATTTGTTGTAGATATACCAGATTAAAAACACCCCTAAGGCTAGCGGAACTCCAATTTTTAAAATTTTCGCAAGTGTTTTATTCACCTTAAATAAGTAAATTATCTTGGTTAGGAAATACAAGCGAGGGCTTAAATGTTTTTGCCTCTTCTTGCGTGAGTATGGCGTAGGTAATTAATATTAAAATATCGCCTTTAGACACCTTTCTAGCAGCTGCTCCGTTGAGGGTGATTTCTCCACTGCCTCTTGGCCCTGGAATGGCATAGGTTTCTAGGCGCTCTCCATTGTTATTGTTTACCACCTGTACTTTTTCTCCCTCTACAATATTCGCAGCGTCAAGAAGGTCTTTGTCTATGGTAATGCTCCCAATGTAATTGAGTTCTGCACCGGTTACTTTAACTCTGTGAATTTTAGATTTTACTACGTGTATCAACATACTGGCAAAGATATATGAAATTAAGATGCATGAATTCTTAAGTTAAAGAAAATTAACTCAGTTTTTGGTTGTCTATCAAACGAACCTCTCCCACAAAAGCCGCAATAAAGCAACGATAGGAAACTCCTTTTCTTTTACGGCGAACGGTTTTTAAGGTTTTTTCATTTGCAATTTCAAAATATTCTAGGCTAAGGCTGCTATCTTTAAAACAATTTGTCACTAGGGTGTTTATTTGTGAAATTGATTTTTCATGAAAATACTTCGCCGCTAATTTTAAACTTTTATTAATAATTACTGCAGCTTTTAATTCTTGGGGGTTCAATCGTTTGTTTCTTGAGCTCATAGCAAGATTGCTTGGCTCTCTTATAATAGGGCAGCCAATAATTTCGACAGGCAATTTTTCTATGGCTGTCATTTTTTTTACAATTTGTAATTGCTGAAAATCTTTCTCTCCAAAGTATGCTGTGTTAGGTTCTACGGCTTTAAAAAGCAATGACACTACAGTGCCTACACCATCAAAATGACCTTGTCTGTGCTTGCCTTCCATTTCTCTTTCAATACCACCAAAGTTGTAATTTTTGGAGGCAATGTTGTTGCTGTAAAGCTCGTTAGCCTCTGGCGCATAGACTACTACATTTGCTTGTAACGTTTTTAAAAGAGTTACGTCTTTTTGGAGTGTGCGTGGGTAATTAACCAAGTCACCTTGATTGTTGAATTGAGTTGGATTCACAAAGATGCTTACCACTACCAGGTCATTGTCTTTTAAAGCTTGGCTTACAAGAGATAAATGGCCTTTATGAAGGGCTCCCATGGTAGGAACAAGCCCGATTTTTTTTGAAACCCTGTATGGACGCAATGCGGCAGTTAAGGTTTTATTTTCTGTAAAGACTTCCATAGTTGATTTTTAAACTCAAAGCAAAATTAAGATATTGAAACTAAGTCTGCATAAATTTTCGTAATTTTGTGCGTTTTACACATAATACATAAAAGCAAAGATTTTATGAAAGATAAGAGAGTGTTATATGTTTCCTCAGAAGTAATCCCATACCTGCCAGAAACAGAGATTTCATCCATGTCATTTGAAGCTCCAAAAATGGTTAATAATAACGGTGGTCAAATACGAATCTTTATGCCTCGTTATGGTAATATAAACGAACGAAGACACCAATTACATGAAGTGATTCGCTTGTCTGGAATGAACCTTGTTATCAACGATTTAGATATGCCACTTATAATTAAAGTAGCCTCTATTCCTAAGGAGCGTATGCAGGTTTATTTTATTGACAACGAAGATTATTTTAAACGCAAGGCAACCTTTGCAGATGAAGAAGGAAACTTTTTTAAAGACAATGATGAGCGGGCTATATTTTTCGCCAAAGGTGTTATTGAAACTGTAAAAAAATTAAATTGGTCTCCAGATATTATACATGTACATGGATGGTTGGCTTCTTTTTTACCTCTTTACCTAAGAAACTATTACGGAAATGAGCCTTTGTTTGAAAATAGCAAGATTGTAACCTCTGTATACAACCAAGGTTTTAACGGAACACTCAATGCTGAGGTTTCTAATAAAATCAAATTTGATGCAATAGATGACCAGGCCTTAACTCACTTAGATAATCCTACTTTTGAAAATGTAATGAAAGTCGCTATCAATAACTCAGATGCGGTTATTATTGGTTCAGAAGATATTTCAAAAGAACTAGAAACATTCATAGGGGGATTAGATAAACCGGTACTTGCTTTCCAGCAAATGGAAGACATGGAACGAGAATATTTAGAATTTTATCAAACAAAAGTATTGGAGCAATAACATACTTTTAGAATTAGCGTATGAAGATTAATAATGCATTACCAAAGCTGTTGGTAGTATTGCTCGCCATTGTACTAATGGCATCTTGTGAAGAAGAAATAGGAACCATAGGTTCTGAAGTTATTGGAGATCAAGACGTAAATGCAACCCTAGATATTACCTCAACAATACAATCTTACAGTAAGAAGTTTCAAGCTGTTCAAACCAATGGTTTGCAGATAAACCAACTCGGGATTTACAATGACCCAGTATACGGAATGTCTAAGGTAAATTTACTTGCCCAAGTAGCACTAGAGACTCCAAACCCTAGTGTTAATTTTCTGTCACAACTGGATAGTGTCGTTTTATACATACCTTATTTTAGTGAGGAAATAACTGATGAACTCGACGAGTCGAGCTATGTTTTAGATTCTGTTTACGGAACCACTCCTATGGATATTTCTATTTTTGAGTCTAATTACTTCTTGAGAGATTTTGATCCAAATTCTGGGTTTGAGGATGTTCAGGGATATTTCAGTAATCAAAATGATTTGTTTGAAAGTTTCAAGGGAGAATTAATTTATTCGATTACAGATTTCTTGCCATCAACAGAGAGTTATACAGAAACTACATTTGAGCAAGATGATGCTGGAGACAATACCTCTGAGAGCACTGTTGTAGCTCCTGGTATTCGTGTTAAGCTGCCCGAAGCATTTTTTAGGGATAAAATTCTGGACATGGAAGGCACTCCAGAACTTTTAAACAACAACAATTTTAGAGAATATTTTAGAGGTATATTTTTTGAGGTAACCGGTACAGACACAAACCTTTTAAAGTTTGATATGACTGCCGCCAAAATTGATATTTATTTTACATCACAGTTTGAAACTCCAAGTATAGGAACTGTTGATGGAGATCTAGCAAATGCTCCAACCAGAGAAGAGAAAAAAATCACCTTGCTTTTTGATGCGATAAACGTAAATGTGTTTGAAAATGAATTAAATGGTCAAATACAAAACGAGTTACTTAGCCAAGATCAGCAAAACGGTGAGGATAGACTATACCTTAGAGGAGGAGAAGGTATTGCAGCTGTTGTAAGTTTATTCGGAGATGATAATGACGGCAATGGAGTTGCCGATGAACTAGACGAAATACGCCAAAACAACTGGCTTATTAATGAGGCGAACCTTATTTTTTATGTAGATAAAGATGCTATTACAGATGGCTATAAAGAACCTGAAAGGTTAATTTTATATGATGTTGATAACGGTAGGTTGCTTACAGATTATAACCTAGATACCACCTCAGGAGACTCTGAGCAGGTAGATGCCTACACTACACACTTAGGCCGCCTGGTAAGAGATAGTGATGGCAAGGGTGATTACTATAAGCTTAGAATCACAAATCACTTGAGTAGTCTTATACACCAAGATTCTACCAATGTAAAACTAGGGGTAATTGTTTCTCAAAATGTTGCTGTGCCAAATTTTCAAGATGTGTTAAATACCATCTCCCCAACCAGAAATTACACCGAGCAGGTTCCATCGGGTAGTGTTATGAGTCATCAAGGCACAATTTTACATGGAAATACTTCAGCAGATTTTACAAAAAGATTAAAGCTCCAAATTTATTACACAGACTCAAACTAAAATATATGTGTGGAATAGTAGGATACATAGGCCATAGAGAGGCATACCCAATAGTTATTAATGGTTTAAAGCGCCTGGAGTACAGAGGCTACGATAGTGCAGGAATTGCACTGTACGACGGCTCTAAAATACAGCTAGCCAAAACCAAAGGAAAAGTAGTAGACCTTGAAGCTCAGGTTGCTAAAGAAATAACTACAAAAGGGAACCTTGGTATAGGGCACACCCGCTGGGCAACCCACGGAGTCCCTAATGATGTAAACTCTCACCCACATTATTCTAATAGTGGTGATTTGGTAATTATACACAATGGTATTATAGAGAACTATGCTTCTATTAAAAAAGAATTAATTAAAAGAGGGTATGTGTTCCATTCAGACACAGACACAGAGGTACTGGTAAACCTTATTGAAGAAATAAAAAACAAAGAAGGCGTTAAACTGGGTAAGGCAGTACAAATTGCATTAAACCAAGTTGTTGGGGCCTATGCTATTGCTGTTTTTGATCAAAAAAAACCCAATGAGATTGTTGTTGCAAAACTAGGAAGCCCCTTGGCTATTGGTGTTGGTGAGGATGAGTTTTTTATAGCCAGTGACGCATCCCCATTTATTGAATTTACCAATAATGCTATTTACCTAGAGGATGAACAGATGGCTGTTATTCGTCTTGGAAGAGAAATTAGAATTAGAAAAATCAAGAGTGACAAAAGGATTAAACCTTTTGTACAGGAACTAAAATTAAATATTGAGCAAATAGAAAAAGGAGGCTACGATCACTTTATGTTAAAAG
>JABHYI010000149.1 GCA_018656255.1 Bacteroidota bacterium | reverse complement strand
TGGAGGGCAAGGAGCCCCATTAGTGCCTTTGGGTGATCTATTGCTTTTTTCGCAATATGATTATTGTCTGAATTTGGGTGGGTTTGCAAATGTCTCTAAAGTAAGCAGTGGGGTATCTATTGCCTATGATATTTGTCCTGTAAATGTGGTCATGAATCACTATGCTCAAAAATTAGCACACCCCTTTGACTCTGGAGGTGAGCTAGCGAAATCTGGCAACGTATTGCCCGATGTACTAAAACTTCTAGATGCCTTACCTTATTATAAACTTTCTGCTCCAAAATCTTTAGGTGTAGAATGGGTGCACAGAGAGATAATGCCCATATTAAAAGCCTCACAAGCAAAAGAAGTAGATATTTTAAGAACCTGTGTTGCGCATTTTGCAAGCCAAATAGCCCAGCAATTTAGCCCTGATAGTAGCGTGCTAGTTACAGGAGGGGGTGCTTATAACAGTTTCTTATTAGAGCAAATAAAAGCACATATTGATGTTTCTCTGGTAGTGCCCACTAAAACACTCATAGAATTTAAAGAGGCTTTAATTTTTGGTCTTTTAGGAGTTTTAAAATTAAGAGATGAGGTAAATTGTTTGTCTAGTGTAACTGGGGCAAATCACAATCATAGTAGTGGTGTTGTTTTTTTAAATTAAATTTCAACTAGCTTTTATTGTAGTTGTTAAATCTTAAAGTTTTCAAAATCTTAATTTAATTCTCTCTCTTCAAAGTATCTTTGATAAAAACTATATTTAGCGCATGCCCGCATCCAAAGAAAAAAAACCAGATCAAGTAGTCTTTGATCAAAAAACACAAAAGTATAGCGCTTCTTTAACGCCCTATGCAACAAACTTGGGTGCTCCTGCTATTATTCCAGAAGATATCACTTCTTGGAAAAATGCTAATATCCACAAAGTAAACCACCAGTTTAAATCTCAATTTGATGATCTCAAAGCAGAATATGATTTGATGATGAAACAATTTGAGTACAACAATTTAATATACAATGCCAAATTTAGCTTTGAGCCTGTACTGGGAGAAATCTATTTTCTATATCGTAAAAAAAATGGTGATGTTTGGCTGTCTCTAATTGCGCCCAATGAATGCACCTGGGATTATGTAGGTACTTTTAGGCTCAATAGTGCCAAAATGTGGGAACAGATAGAACAAGAAAATTAAAAAAGCAGCTCTGGTAAATCTCTAGAGCTGCTTTTTTAATATAAATTATAATAATACTTTAGTCTCTTTTAACTATTATTTGTTTTGTAATACTACTTTGGCCATTATTAATCTTTACTAGATATACCCCTTCATATAGAGATTGAATGTCAAAAAATGCGATTGTACCACCCGGGTTAATATGGGTTGTTTGAATTAATTTTCCAGCAATGTCTTTTAGTGTTATGGTCACTTTTTTTGTTACCAAGGTATTCAGTTGTATGGCCACCAAATCTGTTGTTGGGTTTGGGTAAATGGAAACAATATTGCTGGTTATTTCATTATTATTAATCTGCAGGGGGTTTTCAAAAACGGTAGTAGGTTCTGTTATGTTATTAACTCTTCCTCCCGTTACCTCTCCAAAAAAACTAGGACCAATAACATAAGGATATACAGAGTTGTAGTTTTCATTTACTGTAGCATAATAGGCATATGTGCCATTTGGATATTCTGGTGTTACAGCAAAACGACCATTGTGTTGATCAAGATAGTTTTGTTGTCCCTCTTGGGCTACCCACTGATAATCTTCTCTAAAAGTTCCCAAAGGATAGGTGCTGTTTATAGGTGCGCCAAGACTAACAGGGCTGCCATCTGCATGGGTGTTACGTATGGTAATATCTCTTAACTCATAGCCAGATCGTATTCTGGTAAGCCCTCCAGATCCATCTGCATTATTGAAGCCGTAGGCTCCATAAATAGGGAATCCATCATTGGCATATCCAATAAGAGGAGAATGCTCATCTGGGTCAATGGCGTAAAGCCCGTCTGCGTCATATAGGTTACAAATGGTAGATATTACCTCAAGGTCTAATTTAAAAGCAGATGGGTTTTGATGATGGTGATAGTTACCCATTGCAGGATGCCCTTTTGCACAATCAAAACCACCTAACTCATACACAACTGCATCTCTATTCCAGTCTTGAACTGCCATAGGACCTCCCGGGCATGGTGGGTTTCCTGGACCTCCACAAAAAGAATTTGTGTTTGGATTCCAGGCAACTCCGTCTCTATAATCAAACAAAGAGACTCCATTAATGAAGTTTCCGATGTTTCCCGGATTGGTTTGTGTTTTAGTTCCAGTATTTTCTTGAGGGCTTATGCTAAATCTATAAATAGCATCTTGGCTTTGTGCGTTTGAAGGATTTCCGTCTAAAAAG
>JABHYI010000255.1 GCA_018656255.1 Bacteroidota bacterium | reverse complement strand
TAAATAAAATTTAATACAACCAAAAGCCCTCTCAAAAAAATTTCTCAGGTATTTTTTAACTTAGTTTAGTTTCTTTGTAAGAAAATGATCGTTTCCAATCAAATTCATACGCTGTCAATTTCAATATCTCAATGAACTTATTTTACTTTTGTGCGCTTTTGTAACTCGTGTTTTTGATTCACTCATTCTTTAGGCGGCTGCAAATGTACAACAGTTTTTTAAACCTACAATACTTTTGAAAAAATATTTAATAAAAATTTAAAGAACGTTGTTGGCTTAGCAATCTTACTGTTATTTCGTTTTGTAAGCGGCTGCAAATATACATCTGTTTATTTTAGCGCTCCAAACAAAAACAAGCTTTTTTTTGTTTTTTTTATGATTGTTTTTTAAATCATTGAAACAGCATAGATTAGGGTATAAAAAAATAAGGAGCCTATTATACCTTAATATATGTATGCTTTAAACACCATAGTGAGAAAAACAGGTAGAACCCCTGTTAATAGCGGGTAATCAAAAGGCAAAGACTTCTAATCTTTTAATAAAATGAGGCCGAATTTATTCTATAAAAAGCCAAAAGAGATTCGTTTCTAAAAAAATAAAGATCAAAGGCTAGCCTTTTAAAACAAAACAAACTTGGGCGCCCCTTTTTCATTGAGTAAAGTTGGCAAGCAAACAAGCCCTTAGTGTATTATTGTCAAACAATAGCTATGTGCAGCTTAGGCCATAAAAAAGTAGACATAAAACAATAAAATGATACGGAGTATTATAACAACAATAGTATATTTGCTGTTTAAAATTTGTAAACTATGATAGCAATTACCTTACCAGATGGAAGTGTAAAGCAACTAGAAGAAGGAGTAACACCAATGGACGTCGCACTGAGCATAAGCGAAGGCTTGGCTAGAAATGTGATTTCAGCAGCATACAACGGTCAAACCATAGAAAGCAGCACTCCCCTAACCCATGATGGAAGCCTAGTGTTATACACCTGGAGAGACGAGGCTGGTAAAAAGGCTTTTTGGCATTCATCGGCACATATTTTAGCTCAAGCATTACAGGAATCCTATCCTGGTATAAAATTAACCATTGGACCCGCCATTGAAACTGGGTTTTATTATGATGTAGATTTCGGAGAACTTAGCTTTTCAGAAAAAGATCTTGCGGCTGTAGAAGATAAAATGCTTGAGATAGCAAGAGGAAAACACACGTTCTCTTTGCGTTCTACCACTAAAAAAGAAGCCTTAGATTTCTACAAAAACCAAGCAAATGAGTACAAAGTAGAACTCATAGAAAATTTAGAAGACGGAACCATCACCTTTTGTGATCATGATAACTTTACAGATTTATGTAGAGGAGGACACCTTCCTCATACGGGTTATGTGAAAGCAGTAAAATTAATGAGCATAGCTGGCGCTTACTGGAGAGGAGACGAAAAAAACAAACAACTTACCCGTATTTATGGGGTTAGTTACCCTAAACAAAAGGAACTAAAACAATACCTAGCCCTTTTAGAAGAAGCAAAGAAAAGAGATCACAGAAAGCTAGGAAAAGAACTAGAGCTTTTCACCTTCTCACAAAAAGTAGGTCAAGGATTACCGCTTTGGCTACCTAAGGGAACGGCACTGCGTGAGCGTCTTGAGAACTTTTTGAAAAAAGCACAAAAGAAAGCGGGGTATGAAATGGTCATGACTCCTCATATAGGAAGTAAAGAATTGTATGTTACCTCCGGGCACTTTGAGAAATACGGAGAAGACAGTTTTCAAGTAATAAAGACGCCTAACGATGGCGAAGAGTTTATGCTTAAACCCATGAACTGCCCACACCATTGTGAGATATATAACACAAAACCATTTTCATATAAAGACCTACCAAAACGATTTGCAGAATTTGGAACAGTATACCGCTACGAGCAAAGTGGAGAACTACACGGTCTAACTAGAGTAAGAGGTTTTACTCAAGATGATGCACATATATTTTGTACTCCAGACCAATTAGACCAAGAATTTAAAAATGTTATTGATCTTGTATTATATGTATTTGGATCTTTAGGTTTTGAGAACTTCACAACTCAAGTTTCTGTTAGAGATTTAAGCAAGCCAGAAAAGTACATAGGTGATGTAAAAACTTGGGAAAAGGCTGAAAATGCAATTTTAAGCGCCGTAAAAGACAAAGGACTTGATTATGTAGTAGAATCTGGAGAGGCAGCTTTTTATGGTCCTAAGTTAGATTTTATGGTAAAAGATGCCCTTGGAAGAAGCTGGCAACTAGGAACAATACAGGTAGATTACAATCTTCCTGAACGTTTTGATTTAACATACAAAGGTAGTGACAATGAGCTTCACAGACCAGTGATGATACACAGAGCGCCCTTTGGTAGTATGGAACGTTTTGTGGCAATATTACTGGAGCATACCGGTGGAAATTTCCCTTTATGGTTAATGCCAGAACAGGTCACAATATTATCATTGAGTGAAAAATATGAAAAATACGCTCAAAAAGTTTTAAATTTGCTTGAAAATCACGAAATTCGCGCCCTTGTGGACAATAGAAATGAAACTATTGGAAAGAAAATTCGCGAGGCAGAACTCAACAAACTCCCGTATATGCTAATTGTAGGGGAACAAGAAGAGAAAGACGGCACAATATCTGTAAGAAAGCACAGTGAAGGAGATCAAGGAACTATGAGTGTTGATGCCTTTGCAGCGATGATAAACAAAGCTGTAAAAGAAGAAATTAAAGAATTTAACGTGGAGTAAGTCCATAATTATTAAACAGGTACGCATCTAGGTGTGTATTCAAAAAAAAAGAAGCCATAGCAATAAGAAGAAAAAGAAGTAGGGGTCCTGCAAGGATCATTAAAGAAGACCAACACAATATCAACCGAAGAATTCGTGCAGAAGAAGTACGACTTGTAGGTGACAATGTTGAGATTGGTGTTTATCCTACTCGCAAAGCATTAGCCATTGCGGAAGAGCAAGAGTTAGATCTTGTAGAAATTTCTCCAAATGCAAGCCCACCGGTTTGTAAAGTTATGGACTATAAAAAGTTTGTCTACGAGCAGAAGAAGCGCGAGAAGTCATTGAAGTCTAAGGCAACAAAAGTGATCATCAAAGAAATTAGGTTTGGACCTAATACCGATAATCATGATTATGAGTTTAAAAAGAAACATGCTGAAAAGTTCTTGAAAGATGGAGCAAAATTAAAAGCATATGTATTTTTTAAAGGGCGTTCTATTATCTATAAGGATCAAGGAGAAATTTTATTATTAAAATTGGCTCAAGAACTTGAAGAATTAGGAAAGGTAGAGCAAATGCCAAAACTGGAGGGAAAACGAATGATTATGTTCATTGCTCCAAAAAAGAAATAGTGTAAAACTATTGAAACTAAAATTTGATCCTCAGGGACTTATTTATATAACCTCTCAGTAGGTACGTGTACCAAAAGAGAAACAACGAAATAATATTTAAAAGAAGCAATAATGCCTAAACAAAAAACAAAATCTAGTGCAAAGAAGCGTTTCAAGCTAACGGGTACTGGTAAAATCAAAAGAAAGCACGCTTTTAAGAGTCACATCTTAACAAAGAAGTCTAAAAAACGTAAGCTTAAATTAACTCACGATGGTTTGGTAGACAAATCTGATGAGAGTAATGTAAAACAAATGCTTCGAATGAAGTAATTGCTTTGCGGTTAACTAAATTTTATAACCCTGGAGTTAGGCCAATATAAAAGAACTCACACAAATGAGTCGCCTGCTACAAAAAACAATTAAATTATGCCAAGATCAGTAAACAGCGTTGCCAAAAGAGCACGTAGAAAAAAAGTATTAAAACAAGCCAAAGGTTACTTTGGAAGAAGAAAGAATGTTTGGACGGTAGCCAAAAATGCAGTAGACAAAGCAATGTCTTACTCATACAGAGACCGTAGAAACAAAAAGAGAACTTTTAGAGCATTGTGGATCACGCGTATCAACGCAGGTGCACGCCAACACGGAATGTCTTACTCTCAATTTATGGGAGGGATGAAAACAGCAGGAATTGAATTGAACCGTAAGGTTCTTGCAGATTTAGCAATGAACCATCCAGAAGCTTTTGAAGCAATTGTAAAGAAAGTAAAATAAGACAATCCAATAATCATATTATTTCGTAGTAAAAATCCCGTTGCATTTGCAACGGGATTTTTTTATATTCTGTACCTAAAAAACTAGGCACATAAAAAAAGCTCCACTACGATACCGCAGTGGAGCTTTTATTTATAATCAATAGGTGTATTACATTTTATTAATTCTATCTATCAAGGCTCTTCCTTTAGCTTCAAGCTCTTGATTTACAGCTTTAAAATGCGCTTTGGCATTCTCAAGGTCTCTTTGGTTAACCTTTACAATCAATTCATCAAATCCTACAATTGCATCATCAATGATAGATTGAGACTCTTTGGTTTCTTTTGAAGGGTTTGTTAACTCCCAAATGTATACAGCTTCAATGATATCTCCCATTACGTAGTTGATATCTTTTTTTAAATCTCTCTTATTTGCCATAATGTGTTCCGCAAAGTGCGGTTTTTAAATTACTAATTAATAAGTTGCAAAGTTACAAACTCTTGTACAATATAACCATGCAAAAGTAAAGCAGTTTTTTCTTTAATTTTCATACCATAACAACACCAATTAGACATCCTCTGGCCTACCTATCAAAAAAACGTGCAAGTGTTTTTTTTCTTGTTCCAAGTTTCTCGGTACAAC
>JABHYI010000289.1 GCA_018656255.1 Bacteroidota bacterium | reverse complement strand
TAAAGTCTGAGCATGAAAAAGTGATCAACTCTCGAGAAAGAAAAATGGTCGAGGCAGAGAAGCGAACCAGAGATAAAGAATCTCAGGTTTCTAGTGAATTGGCAAAAAGTAAAAAAGCTAACGATGAGCTAGAAAATAAAAAGAAATCATACACTGAGCGTTTGGTTTTTATTGAAAAAAAGCAACTCGATTTAGATAAGATGCATAAAAGCCAAGTAGAACAATTGGAAGTTATTTCTAGTCTATCTGCAGATGACGCAAAAAATCAATTAATGGAAACCCTCAAGGATGAAGCCAAGACAGCTGCCATGGGTTTTATACAAAACTCTGTTGAGGAGGCTAAGATGACCGCACAGCAAGAGGCTAAAAAAATCATCATAAGCACCATACAGCGCATTGGAACTGAGGAGGCTGTTGAAAACTGTGTCTCTGTATTTAATCTAGAGAGTGATGATGTAAAAGGGCGTATTATTGGTCGTGAGGGAAGAAACATTAGAGCCATTGAGGCTGCCACTGGAGTAGAGATTATAGTGGATGACACCCCTGAGGCAATTATCCTCTCTTGTTTTGATAGTGTAAGAAGAGAGGTTGCAAGACTATCATTGCATAAACTAGTAACAGATGGTAGAATACACCCAGCAAGGATAGAAGAAATTGTAAAGAAGACTACTAGACAAATTGAAGAAGAAATTATAGAGGTTGGTAAACGAACTGTTATTGATTTAGGAATTCACGGGTTGCAACCAGAACTTATAAAAGCAGTTGGGCGTATGAAATACCGCTCTTCATACGGTCAAAACCTACTGCAACACTCAAGGGAGGTTGCTAAGCTTTGTGGAGTTATGGCTAGCGAACTTGGCTTAAACCCAAAACTAGCTAAAAGAGCAGGACTACTTCATGATATAGGTAAAGTCCCAGAGACAGAAACAGAACTACCGCATGCAATTCTAGGAATGCAATGGGCAGAAAAGTATGGTGAGAAACCAGAGGTTTGTAATGCAATTGGTGCCCATCACGATGAAATTGAAATGACAAGTCTACTCTCACCAATAGTTCAGGTTTGTGATGCCATTAGTGGTGCAAGGCCTGGTGCAAGACGCCAAGTGCTTGATAGTTATATTCAGCGTTTAAAAGATCTAGAGGATATTGCCTTTGGTTTTGGTGGTGTAAATAAAGCGTACGCTATTCAAGCAGGAAGAGAGTTAAGGGTTATGGTAGAGAGTGAAAAGGTCTCTGATGATAAAGCTGCACAATTATCTTTTGAAATTTCTCAAAAAATCCAGACAGACATGACCTATCCAGGTCAAGTAAAAGTTACGGTAATTAGAGAAACTAGGGCAGTAAATATTGCCAAGTAATTTTCACTAAACAATTAGTTAAAAGCTTTTTTGATACTTGTATTGGAAAAGCTTTTTTTTTGGTTTTATAGGTAATTACGTTCTACATAAAAGGGCCCAAAAGGCACCACAGAACAGATAATGGCTATAAAGAGCTTTTTGATACTCCAGTGTAACACGCGCCAAGCATAAATAGCAAAGGCAATGTATAGTATAAACAAAACACCATGAGCCATACCCACAACCTTAACTAGTTGGGGCATATCCCAAATATACTTTAAGGGCATTGCAATACAAAGCAGTACTATAAATGATATAGCTTCTAGGGAACTTATAATTTTAAAAATTTTGATACCTTTTTTCAAACCAACTATTTTTTACAAATATAGTTGCCAAATATCTACCTAGTTGGTGTTTTAAGAAAATTTTCACCCTTTCTTTTCTAACAAAACAGTACCTTTCCTTTTTTAATACTTGAAATTACAAATCATTAAATCTACTGCAATTTTTAAGACTTTATTTCTTAGTATAGCCATGTTATCCTGTGATTAAAAAATAAGAAAACCAGTTATTAAATTAGATATTTAAGCAAATAAAATAAAGTATGACACAATTACAAGGGAAAGTAGCTTTCATAACCGGTGGGAGTAAAGGAATTGGTTTTGGAATAGCTCAAGTATTGCTTCAAAAAGGAATACATGTAGCCATTACAAGCAGATCTTTAGAGAGTGCACAAAAGGCAGCAAATAAGTTATCTGTATTTGCTGCTGACTCTGCCAAGGTATTGGCTCTTAAGGCAGATGTAAGAGACTACCAACAGCAACAAGATGCAGTAAAGGCTACAGAAAGTACCTTAGGAAGTATTGATATTGTTATTGCAAATGCTGGCTTAGGAGTTTTTGGAAGCATTGAAGACATTACAATAGAGGCCTGGAACCAAGTTATAGAGACCAATTTAACGGGCGTGTTTTATACGTTAAAAAGTACCCTTAGCTCATTGAAAAAAACCAAAGGATATTACATTACTATTTCTAGTTTGGCCGGTACAAATTTCTTTGCAGGAGGTACTGCATACAATGCAAGTAAATTTGGTGTTACTGGATTTACTCAGGCCGCAATGCTTGATTTGCGTACTCATGGAATCAAGGTAAGTACCATTATGCCTGGAAGTGTTTCTACCTATTTTAACGGAAATGAGCCTAGCCAGAAAGACGCCTGGAAAATACAACAAGAGGATATTGGAGAATTGGTAGTAGATTTACTAAAAATGAATCCAAGAACACTGCCTAGTAAAATTGAAGTTAGACCATCATCTCCACCAACAAAATAGTAGGATGCTCCTTGATTAATTTTTTGTATTGAATCTTAAAAATTACATTTGTTATAAAAATAGGATATGGCTGGTAGTACCTTCGGAAATTATTTTAAACTAACCACCTTTGGAGAATCTCATGGAGAGGCCATAGGCGGTGTCATTGATGGGTGTCCTGCAGGGGTTTCTATAGACTTAGTTGCCATTGAAAATCAAATGATGCGCCGCAGACCTGGACAATCTACTATTGTTACCCAGCGTAAAGAAGCAGATACCGTTCGTTTTCTATCAGGAATATTTGAGGGTAAAACTACAGGATCTCCTATTGGGTTTATTATAGAAAACACCAATCAAAAATCTGCAGACTACACTCACATTAAAGATAGTTATAGACCAAGCCATGCAGATTATACCTTCGATAAAAAATACGGCCACCGTGATTACAGAGGTGGTGGGCGCTCTTCAGCCCGCGAAACAGCATGTAGGGT
>JABHYI010000235.1 GCA_018656255.1 Bacteroidota bacterium | reverse complement strand
TTTTTCTGTTTCTTTTAAGGTTGCTTTATCCATTTCAGGAAAAGCTGTTTTTAGGTTAAACAGAACCACATCTCTACGGTAACCAACAATATAATATAGGATGCAAAACACTAGATCACTAATGATGTACAATACCCTAAAAGGAAGCTTGGACAATAACAAAACAAAAGGGTAGACTAGTGCGAAAATTAAAAAAGACATGAAGTAGTGTTAACAATATAAGGGCAAATATACCCTTTAAATACTTAGAATAGTAGGTGATTTTTGATACCTATCACTGAAATAATTAGACCACGGTGATTGCTGCTTCTTTAATGGATGCAAAACCACCTGTTACATTTATACCTCCATGAATACCCCTACTCTTTAAAATAGAAGCTGCAATGACAGAGCGATATCCTCCTGCGCAGTATAAATAAAAAGGTGATGCATCTGGAAACAAAGCCAAGTAGTCGTTAATAAAACTAAGTGGTGTGTGGCTAGCCTTTGGAACATGCGCGGCAGAGAACTCGCCTTGTTTTCTTACATCAAAAATAGGCATCCCCTTTTCTAGGACATCTTCTAGTGTTTTTGCAGAGACGGTCTGCATGGAATCAATTTCTTTTCCTGCACTTTGCCAGGAGGCAATACCGCCCTCTAAAAACCCGAGTGTATTATCAAAACCAACGCGAGATAAGCGCATAATACCCTCTGCCTCTCTATTTTCGGGAGCTACTAACAAGATGGGGTGTTTTACATCCTTAATAAGGGCTCCAACCCAAGGGGCAAAGCCACCATCTATACCAATAAATATAGAATTAGGGATATGGCCTTGCATGAAATCAAGCTGGTTTCTAACATCTAAGATAATAGCTCCAGTTTTATTGGCTAAATCCTCAAAATCCTGAGCAGATATCGGTAAACAAGCTCTTTCTATAATGGAGTCAAGGTGTTCATAGCCCTGTTTGTTCATTTTCGCATTTAAAGGAAAATAGGCTGGCGGGGCTACTAGACCATCTGTAACTTCTTTAATAAATTCTTCTTTGGTCATATCCTGGCGCAAGGCATAATTCATTTGTTTTTGATTCCCTAGGGTGTCTACCGTTTGTGTCATCATATTCTTTCCACAAGCAGAACCTGCACCATGAGCAGGATACACAATCACATCATTTGGCAGGGGCATAATTTTGTTTCGCAAACTATCAAAGAGAGTTCCTGCAAGTTGTTCTTGAGTAATATCGGCAGATTTTTGAGCTAAATCTGGTCTTCCTACATCTCCCAAAAAGAGGGTGTCACCAGTAAAAATTGCATGCTCTTTACCAGATCCATCACGCAGTAAATACGTAGTGCTCTCCATAGTATGTCCTGGAGTATGCAGTACCGTAATGGTGATGTCACCTACTGTAAAAACCTCATTGTCTTTGGCTATATGGGCATCAAAAGAAGTGCTTGCGTTAGGACCAAAAACAATAGTTGCTCCCGTCTGTTTTGATAATGTAAGATGACCACTCACAAAATCTGCATGGAAATGCGTTTCAAAAATATAGGTAATAGTAGCCTTATCACGTTTGGCTCTTTGCAAATAAGGTGCGGTTTCCCTTAAGGGGTCAATAACTACAGCCTCTCCGTTACTCTCGATATAATAGGCGCCTTGAGATAGACATCCGGTATATAATTGTTCAATCTGCATATTGCTAGTTTAAATACAAATATAATAATTGTTGGCAAACCTTAGATTAAAATTAGAGGTCACTGGGAGGTAAAATTTTTAGATAACTCTATAGCATAGGTCTCAAAAAATCAATATTTTGCACTATCGTTTAAAAATAACCTACAACCCTATGAAATATTATATCATTGCCATGCTTGTTTTTACCTCAGTGGCCTGTTCCTCGGCCCAAAAAGCAGCAATACAAAAACAAAACACAGTAGAAGATTATGCCGCAACTATTACTTCAAATGAACTGAAAGAGATGTTATACATCTACGCAGGTGATGACATGCGAGGAAGAATGACCGGCTCAAAGGGGCAGAAGTTAGCGGTAAACTATTTAAAAGATTTTTACATAGCTCAGGGTATTGAATCTGCTTTAGGAGGTGATAATTATTTTCAAAAAGTACCAGCAGAGTACCTAACAAGGTTAAAAGAACCTGCAGATTCTGAAAATGTGCTTGCCTTTATTCAGGGAAGCGAATTTCCAGAAGAAATCATTGTTCTATCTGCACACTTGGATCATGTAGGGGTAGATGATAAGGGTAATGTTTTTAATGGAGCAGATGATGATGGGAGTGGTACGGTGGCTATGCTAGAAATGGCAGAAGCATTTCAAAGAGCTGTAAAAGAAGGAAATGGCCCTAAAAGATCTATTTTGTTTTTACATGTTACGGGTGAAGAAATTGGCTTGTATGGTTCTAGATATTACACAGAGAACCCAATATTTCCACTGGCCAATACGGTTTGTAATTTAAATACAGACATGATTGGGCGCATAGATCCAGACAAAGCAGATACTCCAAATTACATCTACCTTATTGGTAGTGATAAATTGAGCCAAGAGCTGCATGATGTATCAGCACAAGTTGCAAAAACCTATAGTGATTTGGAGATAGATTACACCTATAACGATGAAAACGACCCTAACCGTTTCTATTATAGAAGTGATCATTATAATTTTGCAAAAAATAATATTCCTGTCATATTTTACTTCAATGGAGTACACGAGGATTATCATAAAATCTCTGATACACCAGATAAAATAGCTTATGATTTAATGGAAAAAAGAACAAAACTTATTTTTCACACCGCTTGGGAAGTAGCCAATCGAGAAAAGCGAATTACCGCAGACAAGCTTTAGAAAAAGTATATTCAAACAAAAAACTGCCTTTACAGGGCAGTTTTTTGTTTGTGTTAGCTAGGGATCTTATATTTCTTTATTCACATCCCAAGCCTCAAGATAATCTGCTACCGCTTTTACGAATTGACCTCCTAAAGCTCCATTTACAACTCTGTGGTCATAACTGTGGCTTAAGAACATCTTGTAGCGAATACCTATAAAATCTCCATCTGGAGTTTCTATAACAGCAGGTACCTTGCGTATGGCTCCTAATGCCAATATACCAACTTGAGGTTGGTTGATAATAGGAGTTCCCATGATACTTCCAAAGGTTCCAACATTGGTTACTGTGTAGGTTCCTCCTTGAATATCATCGGGCTTTAATTTATTGTCTCTTGCACGGGCAGCCAAATCGTTTACTGCCTTTGTCATTCCTACAAGGTTGAGTTGGTCTGCATTTTTAATTACAGGGACAATTAAATTTCCGCCAGGTAAGGCTGCAGCCATCCCTAGGTTAATGTTTTTACGTTTGATGATGTTATCACCATCAAGGGCTATATTCATCATCGGGAAATCTTTTAATGCCTTAGCGACAGCTTCCATGAATATTGGAGTGAATGTTAAATTCTCTCCCTCACGAGTCATAAAAGATGCTTTTACTTTTTTACGCCAATTCCAGATATTAGTAACATCTGCTTCAATAAATGACTGAACATGCGCACTTGTTTGCACGCTGGCAACCATATGGTGGGCAATTAATTTACCCATACGTGTCATTTCTATAATTTCATCACCTCCATTTACAGAAACAGGCGCTGCTTGTGTTGGTGCAGCAACTGGTTTTGAAACTACGGCGCTAGTTCCCCTATTTTTAATATAGGTTAACATATCATTTTTAGAAACACGACCATCCTTTCCAGTTCCTGGAACTGTATCTAATTCTGCTTGTAAAATATTTTCTTTTTGGGCCATTTTCTTGACCAGTGGAGAGTAAAA
>JABHYI010000071.1 GCA_018656255.1 Bacteroidota bacterium | reverse complement strand
ATTCCCATTTCAAGAGCTTCAGTTGCAGAATAGCTTTTTCCTAAGAAAAAGATTTCTGTTGCTTTTTTTTGCCCAACCATTTTAGCTAAGTAAGCTGAACCGTACCCACCATCAAAACTAGTAACATCAGCATCGGTTTGTTTGAAAATAGCATGTTCTTTACTTGCCAAGGTCATGTCACACACAACGTGGAGGGAGGGACCTCCACCAACAGCCCAGCCCGGGACAACGCAAATAACAGCTTTAGGCATGAAACGAATCATACGCTGAGCATCCAGAATATTTAGCCTATGGTATCCATCATCTCCAACATAGCCCTTTTCACCCCTAGCCTTTTGGTCTCCACCACTACAAAAGCTCCAAACCCCGTCTTTACTTGAGGGTCCCTCTGCTGATAACAAAACCACGCCAATGCTAGTATCTTCCTGGGCATCATGTAGCGCGTCAAGTAATTCAGAAGTGGTTTTTGGTCTAAAAGCATTTCTAACCTCTGGCCTATTAAATGCAATACGAGCAACATTGTTAGACTTTTTATAGGTAATATCTGAGTATTCTTTTACGGTTTTCCAGTTGGGTATCATAAGTGATTTGTATTTTAGCTCAAATATAACAATTAGCAAGGTGAACCAATATGCTTTAATTTCAAATTATGAAAAACCTATTTACAATCATCGCTATACTTTTTAGTATTAGTATGTCCTTTTCACAAAATGATTTTGAAACAAGGTATTATACTATCAATGCCAATTCCCTGATAATTCCACCCAGTATTAAATCTGTTATAGACGAAATGCCAGATAAAATTAATACCTCCTTTACACTTGGTGAGGCTCCTAGTTATCAAAACACGTTAAATACAAATGCAATAAACACAAGTAATTACTGGCAATCTGTAGATATTGCTATGGCAATGGCTAGTAATACCGTGGCATATAATAACGACCAGTTTAACACCACTAAGCTACAAGAAAAACAATTTGGTATTTCTATACAAGGTAACGGCGGAAATACAAGTTTTGAATTTGGTGATAATCAAACCAGGGTGCGCAATGATGTGTATAAAGAACAAGGAATGCCATTTTTACAAAACAGATACCAAAGGCCCTATTACAGAGCAAACCCTTTTAGAGTAAACAGAGGTGTTTATTATGATAATTAACGGTAGTTATACCATTTAATCTATCAACTCTATCCCGTCTGGCTTAATTGCTATTTGCTTGTCTTTATAGAGTGTGCCAATGGCTTTTTTAAAACTCTTTTTACTCATCCCTAACTCATTTTTAATGTCCTGTGGGTCAGACTTATCATGAAGAGGCATAAACCCTCCTGCTGCCTTAAGTTCATCTAATATAAAATTGGCGTTAGGCTCTATACTTCTATATCCTGGAGATTGTAATACGACATCTATTTTATTGTCTTCTCGCACGCTTTTCACAAAAGCTTTCATGGTATCTCCAGTACGAATGTCTTCGAAAATATCATTAATAAAGATAAGGCCCTTGTGTTTACCATTAACAATAACATTGGCACCAAGGTCTGTAATATGAGTTACCATAATGGCAATCTCATCAAATTTTTCTAGCGTTACAGTATCGTTGTTTAAATATTTATTTGTTTTACTAGAACCCACCAGCCTGTTGGTTTGCTCATCCATTGACAAATAAACGATATACCAGTTACCCACCTTCATAGGTCTTGCTTGTTCTTTAAAGGGAACAAATAGTTGTTTCTGGACACCCCAGTCCATAAAGGCTCCAAACTCATTTACATCACTACAATGCAGGTACCCAAAATCATTAAGAAGTACATGAGGAGTTAAGGTTGTTGCAACTGGGCGCTCTTCATAATCAAGGTATACAAACACCTCTAGCATATCACCAATATTGAAATTCTCTGGTTTGTATCTGTGTGGTAGTAAAACTACGTTTTCTTGGGTATCACCTAAATACAAGCCGGGATCTGTCTCCCTTAAAATCTCTAATGTATTGTATTCTCCTAATCGTATCATAGCGCAAAGGTACACTTTTCATCCATCAAAAAAATAATAAAAACTCTAATAAACAAGCTGCTAATTAGCCAAAAAAGACAAATCAGAAAGTTATTTTATATAGTCAAAATAAGATAACAGTACATCGTCATTAATCTCTGAGGGAGTAAAAATTTCTAAAATTTGAGGTGTGTCAGAATTTCCAAAAAAGCTTGCAAGTTGGGCCATTAAAGAAGGCATATCATTGGCGCTTTGGTAGCCAAAACCATGCATTTCACTTAGCTGTTTGGCAGTAAGTTGATGCTTGGTTTCAAAAAACGTACTAAAAGAGGGAACCCCTTTTGCGTCTGGCAGAATCCTGAAGATACCTCCACCACTATTGTTTATGATAATAATTTTAAAATCACTAGCAATATATTGGTTCAAAAGTGCATTGCTATCATAAAAGAAACTCAAATCACCAGTTATAAAAACCGTTGGTGTTTCACACACATGTGCCGCACCAATAGCTGTAGATGTGCTGCCATCTATACCGCTTGTTCCTCTATTACAAAAAACAGCATGTGAGGGGTTCATTTCAAATAATTGCCCGTAGCGTATGGTTGAACTATTACTTAATTGCAATTGAATGTTATCGGGTAGCGTTTTAAAGAGTTGAGAGAAAACCAAAAAGTCTGAAAATGGAATCTCCTTAAGATACAAATCGTGTTTTTGTAATCTTTGGTTTTTAACTCTTAACCAATCTTGTTGGTAGGTACTAATGGTTTTTTGGGTATGGGATAAAAATTCTCTAAAAAAGTGATTTGGAGAACAAGGCACATGCTTTGTCAAACAAAAATAAGTGTCAAATGCTTTTTTTGAATCTATATGATAATGAACCATTGGAGGGTAATCCCTTAAAAGTTTCTTTATCTTTTTTGATACCACCATACCACCAAAAGTAATTAAAACCTCGGGCTGTAGCGCTTTAAAATCACTATCATCCAAAGGAGCTATTAATTGATCTATAGCAGGAAAAAAGTTAGAGTGATGCACATTAGAGGTGGTCTCTGTTAACACAACTACGCTAGGATTTTCTGCTAATTGACTAATTACCTCAACTTCCAGGCTATTTGGAGCCAACACACCCGTTAAAATCATTTTTTTTGAAGATGCATTCCAATGGCTTGCAATTTCAGAAATAAGTGCGGGGCTTGCAGTTTCTTGAATCTCAACAATTGCTTGGCACTCAGGAAAAACGCTAGGGGTTTTTACAGTATCGTATAAAGGCTCAGAAAAAGGCAAATTAATATGTACAGGGCCACTTTGATTAATGGCTACAGATAGTGCAGTATGTATTTGGTCTTCATTATAACTTTGGTGTGTATCTCCCTCTTTACAAGCGCCGTTAAATAATATATGATTGGCAAATACATTTTTTTGTTTAATGGTCTGGCCGTCTCCAATTTCAAGTAAATGAGCAGGACGATCTGCAGAGAGTATTACTAAAGGCACATCACTGTAATACGCCTCTGCAATGGCTGGATAATAATTAAGTAATGCAGAGCCAGAGGTACACACTAGTGCAACAGGACGCTGTAATTGCTGTGCTAGCCCTAATGCAAAAAATGCGGCACAACGCTCATCTACAATCGAAAAATTTGTGAAAGACTCGTTACCTGTAAATCCTATGGTAAGGGCTGCATTTCTAGATCCAGGAGAAATAACAATATGATCAATACCTTTGTCTAAGCAGAGTTTTGTTACGGTTTGAGAGAGTGTTTTACTAGAAAATTGCATCTAAGCAAAGATAGTGATACCAATATAATTATGGCAACATTGAGCCAAGTACTGATAGCATTGTGGCCATTTTATTTTTAGTTTCCTGCCACTCATCCTGTGGGATAGAATCTAGGGTAATACCGCCACCTACATATAGCATTGCCATTGCGGGGCTTATCTTCATACATCGCAGGTTAACATACAATTGGGCAGTATTATTTTGAAGATCTAAAGGACCTAAAAAACCTGTGTAAAACTCACGATTATAACCTTCAAGT
>JABHYI010000046.1 GCA_018656255.1 Bacteroidota bacterium | reverse complement strand
CGGGAAACTCTTGAAGCAAATTAGTCCTTTAACTCCAGGATGGGATGGAACTTATAATGGTAATGCATTACCATCGAGTGATTATTGGTTTAGAGTAGAGTACACAGAACAAGGAATACAAAAAGAGATAAAAGGGCATTTTACCCTAAAGAGATAAGAAATTAGACGATACTAAAATTATGAATTTTAAAAAAACCTACGTTGTTTTACTTTTATTAGTAACCCAATTTTCATTTTCACAGGATGGTATTCCTGTTTATCACGACTACTTGAGTGATAATTTGTATTTATTGCACCCCTCTATGGCAGGCGCAGCATCTCACAATCAAGTAAGATTAACGGCCCGTCAACAATGGTTTGGAGAACTAGAGGCTCCAAATTTACAGACACTAAGTTTTAACGCAAGGCTGGGTGAGAAATCTGGTTTTGGTGCTATTGTGTATAACGATAAAAATGGTTTTCATTCTCAATCTGGGGGTTATATCACCTATGCATATCATTTAATGTTTTCTCGAACAGCCACAGATTTAAATCAATTATCATTTGGTCTTAGTGCAGGATTTTCTCAATCTAATCTTAATGAAAGCACTTTTTTACTTTCATACCCAACCAATGACAGCTTTGATCCAGCAATTTTTGGAGGCACGCAATCTGCATCCTATTTTAATATAGATGCTAGTTTGTCTTATAATTTTTTAAATTTTTCTTCTCACGTTACTGTAAAGAATTTAATATTACAAAACAGAGACCTTTATGATCCAAGAAATGAATCTAATAACCAGCGTAGATATCTTGTTTCTGCTGGATACGCAATGGGTAGTTATGGCTCAGACTGGAGCTATGAGCCATCTGTTTTATTTCAATACTCTGAGGGTACCGCAGAGAAATCTGTGGATGTAAATTTTAAATTATTTAGAAGCATGGATTTTGGTAAGATATGGGCAGCATTATCATACAGAAGGTCTCTAGATGGTGCAGAGTATCTTCAGGGAGGCGTTATCGACTCACAACAACAACAATTAATCACACCTGTTTTAGGGGTTAATTATAATAACTTTTTATTCGCATACACCTATGGTCTTCAATTAGGTGATGTTCAATTTAATAATGGTGGCGGGTTTCATCAAATCACTTTGGGGTATGATTTCTTAGGAAACAGACCAGAGCCTTATGATTGTAATTGCCCAGCAATTAACTAATAAAAAAGCCTGCTAATTAGCAGGCTTTTTTATTGTTTTAGAAGATCTTTTCTGAGATATCAATACTGTCTTTGTACTGGTTTAATAAAAAAGTAAGAGTCTTTGATTTTGAGTTTGTAAAAAACTCAAGTTTTGGTTTTGTTTGTGAGGTGCTTAAAAGATTATTAGAGCTCAGTACAAACTGGGTTTGTCTTGCCACTGCTTGCCCACTATCTATTATTTGTATGTTGTCTGGCAGTAGTTTTTTTAGCTGCTCTATAAGGTATGGATAATGGCTACAGCCCAATACTAGGTAATCTATGTTAGCCGCTAACATAGGTTCTAGGTATTTTTTAAGCAGCACTGTGGTTTGTGGCGAGGCAATCTCACCATTTTCTATAAGTTTTACCAATCCCTCTCCTACAACTTCTATTATTTTAATATCTAATGCTAAGGCCTTAGAGGTCTCAACAAATAATTCGCTACTAAGTGTCCCCTTAGTTGCTAAAATGCCAATACTGCTTGTCTTAGACATTAATGCAGCAGGTTTAATGGCGGGCTCTATGCCAATAAACGAAATCTGGTAATGGTTTCTTAAATAGGTGATGGCATTTGTAGTTGCAGTATTGCAAGCTATAATTATAATTTTACAGCCAAGGGAGATAAGGTGTTCTGTGTTTTTAATACACAGTGAGAGAATTTCCTCTTTTGTTTTGTTGCCGTAGGGTGCATTGATGCTATCTGCAAGATAAATAGTAGCCTCATGAGGTAGTTGTTTGTGAATTTCCTTCCAAATAGAAGTCCCGCCCACTCCAGAATCAAAAATACCTATAGGTGCCTTATTGTTCATATGCTAAAGGTACTAATATCAACTATATTTTTATTGTATAAAGCCTAAAACAAAAAAGCCTGCTTATAGCAGGCTTTTTTGTTTTAAATAGAATGTAAAGATTAGATTCCTAATTCTTTTTTAACATCCATTAAAAGATCAAACCCGTCTGCAAGTATTACACCGTTTCCAGTAGCAGAGTCAAGAACATATTGATATCCTTTTGCTCTGGCAACTTTTTGGATAGCCGCACGTGCTTTTTCTAGAATTGGCTGATAAATATCAACTTCTTTCTTTTGCAAATCTTGCAAAGCTTGTTGTCTGTATGCAGAAATATTACGCTCCATACCTTGAACTTCTTCTACACGTTTTGCATTTTCTTCTTGTGTTTTTGTTGTTTCTTCAGCACCGTATTGCTTTACTTTTGCTTCAAACTCTTTTGCCATGTCCTTGATAGCTGTATCATACGTTTTTTGCAATTTTTCTAGCTGGCTTTGTGCAGCCTTCATCTCTGGCATAGACTCAACCAAAGCTTGTGTGTCAACATGTGCTGTTTTTGATTGTGCATTTGTAAAAGTTGTAGCTCCGATAAATAAGGCTACTGCTATCATTAAATTCTTCATTGTTTTCATTTTAATTGTAATTAAGTGTTATATAAATTTTTAAGTATACTAATTATTTCCCGTTTGTATCACCTTGCTTAGGGGGGGTTGCCTCTTGATTTTGATCGTTGTTTTTGGGTGGTATTGGTGGCCAAGGGGTGCCATTTCTTATTGCTTGTATAGAATCTCTAGTTCTTTGGCGTGCTTTAAGTAATTCAGCCCTTCTTAAATCATAGGCTATTTTCTTAGCAGCTCTAATAGAATCACGCTCTCTCTTTCTATCTTTCATGATTTGCTCACGCGCATCCTGCTTTGCTTCATTTTCTTGCTCACGCTGGGAAACTTCTTTATCTTCTTCAAGAGATAAATCATCTCTTTTCTCGATTTCTTTACGCTCTCTTTTACTGCTGGCTTCTTTTCTTTTCTCTACTCTATTGACACTTCTTAAAACAATATCGCTAATGTCATTCCTTTTGGCAGCAAAAAGCATTACTACATCCGCAGACTTGTCAAAGATAAAATCATATTTTTTGGCCTCTGCAACTTCTTGTACAATATTAAATACTTGATCTTGTATGGGCTGTACTAATTGTCTTCTTTGTATTACCAAATCTCCACCAGACCCGAAACGATTTTGCTGATAGGAAATCATCTCATCTTCTTTGATCTTGATTTCTTCTTCTCTTTCCTCAATAAGTTCTTTGGTTAATAAAACACGCTCATTAGTGAGGGTTAATTTCATCAAGTCAATCTCTTGTTGTTTTTTGTCGATGTCTGCTTTCCAGCGTTGTACTTTTCCGTCCAACTGTGTAGATGCTTCTATATACTCAGGTACATTTTCAAGTATGTATTCCATGTCAATGTATCCAATACGTACACCTCTTTGTGCATCTGCTGAAAATGATATGCAAATAAATGCAATCGCTACTAAAAGAATTTGTTTAGTTTTCATAGTAATGGTTAATGTTAAGAAAATATCGTGCCAAATTAAAATTGTTGTCCTATTATAAAGTGGGTTTCCCAGCCATTAGGGTTGGTTCCCGACAATGTTGAATCAAATCCATAAGCAAAATCGATACCTAATAATCCGAATGCTGGCATAAATATACGTAATCCTGCGCCAGCAGACCTCTTAAGATTAAAAGGATCATATTCTCTAAAGCCGTCATAAGAGTTTCCTGCCTCTATAAATGCCAAAACATATATAGACGCTAACTGCTTCAATGTAATTGGATATCTCATTTCTAACGAAAATTTATTATAAATATTATTTCCATCTTGTGGTGATAAAGATTGGTTAGGATATCCACGAAGTTGAACGACTTCTCTTCCATCTAAACTAAATGCACCAAGGCCATCTCCTCCAACAAAGAATCTCTCAAATGGAACAACACCTCTATCGTTGTTATAGGATCCTAAGAACCCAAATTCTGTTTTAGAGCGTAAAACTAAATCTCCAGTGATTTTGTTATACCAAGTTCCCTCAAATTTAATTTTATAGTACTCTAACCAATTAAAACGCTCCTGATCAATAGCAGAAATACGCTCTTGGGTGTCAACATCTGTTTGATTTTCTCTTAGAAAATCCACCAAACCTTCGCGCTCCTGAGAAAGCTTACCATAATCTACTCCATTAAATAATGAATAGGGTAGTGTTACTTTGGCAGAGACTTTAAATTCTGCACCAAATTTAGGATAAATTGGATTATTACCCACATTACTTCTTGTAAGACCAATAGTGTATGCTAGGTTATTTGAAAAACCATCACCAAATGTAAATAGCCCTGTGTTATAGTTTTTTAAGTTATAGTGCTGAAAACTTATGGCATTAGAGAATGTAAAGTTGTCATCTGGCCAAGTCAATCTTTTGGCGAGGCCCAAGGATCCACCTGTGATTAAAAATCGTTGGTCTTTATCTACTTCTCTGGTTTGGAAATTATAACGGTATTGTACCGTATGAGAAAAAGAGCCGCTAAACTGCACTGGGCGTTTTCCTCCCAACCAAGGTTCTGTTACAGATAAACTATAGGTTTGATAATTTGTACTTGCCTGGGCTCTTAAAGAGAGTTTTTGCCCATCACCCATAGGTAAAGGTTTATAGGCATCGGCATTAAATATATTTCTAAGTGAAAAGTTATTAAAAGAAAGTCCAAGAGTTCCCACAAAACCTCCACCACCATATCCACCCTGAAGTTCTATCTGGCTTGCTCCTTTTTCTACCACAGAGTATTCCATGTCTAGTGTCCCGTTGTTTGGATCTACATTTTTAAAGTTTGGTGAGATTTGTTCTGGGTCAAAAAAGCCTAAATTACTTAGTTCTCTTATGGTTCTAACCACATTCTTTTTACTGTATTTTTGGCCGGGTCTTGTACGTAATTCTCTATAAATTACATGGTCATTTGTTTTGGTGTTTCCAACCACCGTGATATGATCAAAATAGGCTTGCTTCCCTTCTCTAATTCTTAATTCATAATAAATAGTATCTTGTCTTACGG
>JABHYI010000233.1 GCA_018656255.1 Bacteroidota bacterium | reverse complement strand
CGTGTTGGTGCACAAATGGGTATTGACCCAAAATTATTAGGGCGCCATCCATTTCCAGGTCCTGGTTTAGCTATCCGTATTTTAGGAGATGTCACTCCAGAGAAAGTACGAATTTTACAAGAGGTAGATCATATCTTTATTCAAGGCCTAAGAAAGTGGGATTTGTATGATAAAGTATGGCAAGCTGGAGCTATGTTGTTGCCAGTGAATAGTGTAGGGGTGATGGGTGATGAGAGAACCTATGAAAAAGTAGTAGCCCTTCGTGCTGTAGAGAGCACCGATGGTATGACCGCAGACTGGGTAGATTTGCCTTATAAATTTTTGCAGGAAACCAGTAATAACATTATAAATAGAGTTAAGGGAGTTAATAGAGTGGTGTATGATATTAGCAGCAAGCCACCAGCGACTATAGAGTGGGAGTAGCCCCTGTAAAGGTGTTCGTTCACTTGTTTTGATAGCTATTGTTTTCTTGGCACTAGTTTTGTAATAATAGTAACAAAACGTTTTTAGGTTATTTTATTAGTACTTACATTGGCTGTATGTTGCGATTTTTTATTTTTAAATCTCAGAAGCATTCATAAAAACACAAACATGAAGTATTTAGTGTCTCTTTGTATGGTGAGTATTTTTTTTGTTAGTAGCTTGGCTACTGCGCAAAAAGAGTATGAAACTCATACAGTTCAAAAAAACCAAACCCTATCTCAAATTGCTACATTATATGGGGTTTCTCAGGCTGCGATAAAAAAGAGAAATCCAGAGATCGAAAATGAGTTAACTCTAGGTACTTTGCTTGTAATCCCTGCCGTTAGTAAATCTGTAGCTACTCAAAATCCTCCCAAATTCAAAAAACACAAAGTACGCCGAAAAGAAACCCTATTTAGTATCTCCAAAAAATACAATGTCTCTATTGATGCAATAAAACGCTACAATAAACAGCTATACGCTCGTCAAATAAAAAAAGGCGAGAGATTACAGATTCCGCTGCATTTAAAAATTGTAGATGCCCCAGTGGCAATTGATAATGACTCCATAAGCTCTGGAGCAACAACTGTAGACTCATCTAAGCTTTCAAAACATACAGTTAAGGCCAAAGAAACGCGATACGGTATTGCTAGAATGTATGGCATTACAGTATATGAGCTGGAGCAAATGAATCCTCAATTAGGTAAGGGGCTTGCTCAATATGCGGTTATTAATGTTCCTTCTAAAGCTATTTTACAAACTGCTATTGCTGAGAAAGGCTATACGTTTTATCAGGTGCAACCAAAAGAAGGGTTTTACAGATTAAAAGTAAAAACCAACCTAACAAAAGAACAAATTGTTGCTTTAAATCCGTATGCCAAAGATGGGCTACAAGATGGAATGATCCTAAAAATCCCTACAAATGCTTCTACTTCATTAACTGGCCAAATTAACATAAGAGATTTACAGCAAACAATTATTGATACCTCACAAAAACGTATCGCGGTATTATTGCCATTTCGTTTAAATAAAATAATCTCAGATTCTTTAACCCTGAAACAACAGGAGATAAAGAGAAATAGATTAATGTCTTTGTCTCTAGATTTTTACAGTGGGCTTTTAATGGCCACAGAATTTGCCAAAGACAAAGGAATTTCGCTGCAGCTTGATGTGTTTGACACCCAGTACAGCACTACTACTGTTAGTGATATTATTAAGGACAATACTTTTGATACTTTTGATGCTGTTGTAGGCCCACTTGGTCAAAAAAACATAGAAAGTGCTGCTGCTATGTTGCAGGATACTAATGTGCCAATTTTTTCTCCTTTGAGCAACAAACAAATCAAGGTTTCTAAAAATGTGTTTCAGAGTCTGCCAAGTGATGCAATGCTTGAGGATGGAATGCTTGAGTACATTGTCGCTGGTATGAGTGATAAAAATGTAATAGTTATTACAGATAGTGCAAAAACAATCCAGCTAGCAAAAATTATGGCTGCTATCCCAGATGCAAAAATAGTGTCTTTGCGCGAAGAAGGTTTTTTACGCCTTGAGGATATTGAAATTCAAATAGATGAGACCAAAGAAAACTGGGTTATTCTTGAATCAATAGATCCCATTTTAATAAGTAATGTGGTGGGGGTTTTAAATGGTTTGCCTGTTATAGACCCAGATTTAGAGGAGGACGAGGAGCCTGTAGATTATGAAATACGTTTGTTTAGTTTAGACAAAAATGCTGCCTTTGATTACCATGATGTTTCTAATGTACATCTAGCCGAATTAAATTTTACATTTCCATCTGTGAATAAAAGTTATAATTATAAGGATAAAAACGCCTTTTTAATTAGTTATAAAAATAAATACGGAGTGCTGCCTAATAGGTTTGCTGTTCGTGGTTTTGATTTAACGTATGATGTTATTTTAAGACTTGCAAGCTCCGAAGATATATTTACTGCATCTAAGCAAGAATTTGAAACGCAGTATATTGAAAATAAATTTAGGTATTCAAAAAGTCTTTTGTCTGGGTATCAAAACAATGCCTTTTATATCATAAAATACCAAGACAATCTTCAATTTCAAGTTTTAGAATAATGAGCACAGCCAAAGTTACATACCAATCAAACCTAAGAACATCCTGCGAGCACCTAAAATCTAGTACTACATTTATTACAGATGCTCCCACAGACAACAACGGAAAAGGGGAGGCTTTTTCTCCCACAGACACAATTGCTACTGGACTAGCAAGCTGTATGCTGACGGTCATGGGTATAAAAGCAGCTACTTTAGAAGGGGCTTTTATAGATGGTGCTACTGCACTTGTTACAAAAACAATGGCCAGTAATCCAAGGAGTATTTCTAAAATTGAAGTAGTTTTTAACTTCCCAAAAAAATTGGAGGCTAAGACACAAAAAATACTAGAAAACACAGCTAATACTTGTCCTGTTCATTATAGCCTGCATCCAGATATTGAAAAAGTGATTACCTACCACTGGGGTGATTTATAAATTTTAGAACATCGTTTTTAAGCAAATGGTAGTGTGTCTTTAATATTCTACTTTAATCTTTTAATAAACAAATACTTGTTTCCTATGGCCTCTGGATTTAAAAAACCGCTTTCTGCTCCAGAACATTTGGTGCGATTGGCAAACTACAAAATGCCATTTGGAAAATATAAAAACCGTTACTTGGTAAATATTCCAGAGCCTTAT
>JABHYI010000088.1 GCA_018656255.1 Bacteroidota bacterium | reverse complement strand
CCTAGTTCATTTCTTATTTGCCGCATTGTTTCTATAAAATGAGGCCCCTCTATGTCGCCAACTGTGCCTCCAACTTCTGCTAAAACTATATCTGCCTTGGATTCCTTGTGTGCTGTATAGAGTTTTTCTTTAATTAGATTTGTTACATGAGGAATAATTTGAATTGTACCGCCTAGGTAGTCACCCTTACGCTCTTTTTCTAGGACTTCTTTGTAGATTTTTCCACTTGTAATAGAGGAATTTTTACTAAGGGGTTCATCTATAAATCTTTCATAATGCCCAAGGTCTAAATCGGTTTCCCCACCGTCGTCAGTTACAAAAACCTCTCCATGTTGCAAAGGCGACATAGTGCCTGGATCTATATTTAAATATGGGTCTAACTTGATAGTGAATACTTTAAGCCCACCAGCCTTAAGCAGTGCCCCCACGGATGATGTTGTGATTCCCTTTCCTAATGATGAACAAACGCCACCTGTTATAAATACGAATTTCATAAATTCTAGTTTAGTATTTGACTTGTTTGTAGCAGATTTTAATCTTAGACACCAGTTTTTTCTTTGACTATGTCTAGGTTTTGTCTGGCATTTTTACGTGCTTTTTCGGCTCCAAACTCTAAAATTTCTATAATTTTTTTTGGGTTTTTTGCTAGTTCTATTCTTTTTTCGTGTGCTGTTTTGAAATACTCTAAATAGAGTTTTAGAAGTTCTTTTTTAAGGTCTGCATAACCTACGCCACCTGCAGTATATTTATCCTGAAGGTTTTGAATTTGCTGTGAGTTGCCAAGTAGCTTGTATATGGCAAATATATTACAGCTTTCTGGATCTTTTTTTTCTTCTATGCCTTTGGAGTCTGTAGTAATTTTCATAATAGCCTTTTGGATTTCTGCTTCTGACCCAAATACTGGTATGTAGTTGTTGTAGGATTTGCTCATTTTGCGACCATCAATTCCGGGGACATCTTTTGTTAGTGTAATCAATTCTTTGGGAATCTTAAATGTGGGTCCATAGTTGTTGTTGAATTTTTTGGCGATTTCTTGTGCAATTTCCAAATGTTGTTTTTGGTCAGAACCGACTGGTACAATGTCTGGTTGATGAATTAAAATGTCCGCCGCCATGAGTATGGGGTAGCTAAAGAGCCCTAGATTTGGGTCGCGGAGCCCTTTTTGTTTGAAATCTTTCCAAGCATGTGCACGTTCTAGGATGCCCATTGGGCACATGCAGCTTAAGATCCAAGTTAGTTCTGAATGTTCCGGAACATCACTTTGCATGAAGATAGTAGCCTTGTCTGGGTCGGCCCCAAGGCTCAGTAAGTCTAGGACAAGTTCATAGCTGAGTTGTTTTACAGATTCTCCATCGTGATTGGTAGTTAAGGAGTGCAGATTGGCAATAAATAAATATGTATCATAACTATCTTGAAACTCTATAGCTTGCTTAAAACTACCTAAATAATTACCTAGGTGCAGCTGACCTGTTGCTTTTATGCCAGTAATTAAGCTTTTCATAAATAGTGTATTAAATTGTCTTGAGAGGGTCTCGATTAAAATTCCAATCTTTGTTTAAATCCAGTTTATCGATAATAGTTCTGGGACACAAGGAATTAATAAGAATGTTGTGATAATAATAATTATTCCTTTTATATATAAGTGCTTGGGCTGATTTATAATTAATTTGATTTTTTCCAAGCAAATTTTCAACCCTTTGAATCTCTTTAGCTTGGTCTGTTAAGCTGCGATGTTTGTGTTCAATTAGAGTCAATTTGCTAAATGGGGGGTAGTTATATTTTTTACGATTTTGAATTTCAGATTTATAAAATTTATCAATATTTTTGTCTTCGAACATAGACAAAATAGGTTGTTCGGGGTTAAAGGTTTGAATCAAGACTTTTCCATCACTGGTTTTTCGGTTTGTTCTACCTGTAACTTGATTGAGTAAGAATAATGTTTTTTCTAATGATCTAAAATCTGGGATGTTAAGTTGCGTATCTAAATTAATGACAGCAACTAACCCGACATTTTCAAAACTTAGGCCAGTTGCAACAATTTGAGTGCCTATAATTATGTCTATACTTGCATCTAGAAGTTTTTGGTGCAGGTGATAGTATGAATCTTTTTTACTCATGCTATCAGAATCAACACGAACTATATTGGCGTCTGGGAATTTGAGCTCTAATTCCTCTTGAATTTGCTGCACTCCTAATCCTTTGTTGCTGAGCTCTATCGATCCACATTCATGGCAGGTAGTTGGTGCTAGCTTTTTGTTATCACAGTAGTGGCATTTAAGAGTTGGGTTGCTATGTTTATGCAAGGTGAATGAGATGTCGCAATTTGGACATTTGTCGACAAAACCACAGTCCCGACATTGTTGGTAACTGGCAAAACCTCTTTTGTTGCATAGAATTATAGCTTGTTTTTTGGCTTTTAGCTTAGCTTGAAGTTCGTTCTCTAATTTATCACTAATTGGATAGTTACCAAATTTAAGCTGATCACTCATATTGATAATTTCTATTTCTGGAGCCTCTTGTTTAAAGGCTTTATCTTTTATACTATGATATTCGATTATACCTTTTGTAGCAGCATGGTAGCTCTCTAAACTTGGTGTTGCAGAGCCCAGTATACCTAGAGCACTATGAGTTTTGACTAAATGTTGAAATATTGTTTTTGTGTGATATTTGGGTGTGTTTTCTTGTTTAAAGGCACTGTCGTGTTCTTCGTCCATAATAATTAGACCCAGCTTAGTAAAAGGTAAGAAACAACTTGATCTAGCACCAATGGCTATTTGTTTGTTGTTGTTTTTAATATCTAAGAAGGCTTGG
>JABHYI010000035.1 GCA_018656255.1 Bacteroidota bacterium | reverse complement strand
TAAGCATCATTTGGTAGGCAAATACCAGTAAGGCATTGTTCCAAATTCCTTTTTCCCAGTAAGATAAAATAGTTAGCAACTGGTTGTTTTCATCAACTGGGCCTGTAAAGAAAAAAGCCAGAAAAATGGTGATAAGGGTCAACAATACTGCAATGGCAAAGGGAGATGGCAGTACTTTTTTAAATATATTTTCTATTGATCGTGTAATAGACATGCCGTAAAAATAAACAAATTTAACACCATCACTATGGCGTTTTTTGGAACTTTACACATAAAAAAACGCCCAAAGGTTAAGACCTCTGGGCGTTTATAACATGAGTTTTAAGCTCTAAAAAGGAAGGTCGTCATTATCTTCCTGGTTTATATCACTTGTAGGCTCAAATGCGTCTGCAGGTGGCATTGGCGGCATTGGTGGTGCTCCAGCTGCTTGAGGAGCTCCTTCAATTCTCCAACCTTGTATAGAATTGAAATATTTTGTGACATTTGTTTTTGGATCTAACCACTCACGCCCTCTAAGGTTGATGCTTACTTTTACATCTTGTCCCGGTGCATAGCTATTCAACAAATCTGTCTTGTCTTGTACAAACTCAATCATGATGTGTTGAGGGTACTGCTCTTCTGTAGTTATTACTAACTCTCTTTTTCTGAAACCGTTGCTCCCAAAAGTTTGAGTTTCTCCAACTAGTTTTACTTTTCCTTCTACTTCCATAGTGTTACATTTCCATCATACGCTTTTATTTTTCACGTTAATGGCCATCTTTAAAAATTAATATATCGTTTTAAGTATTTGGTTTCCCTTCAGAAATAATTGTTTTATTTATTGTTTTATAAGCAGCTCCCAAGCACCTTGTACATCATCCAAAACTAATCGTTTTTGAGCCTCTTGCGCTATGTGCTGTTCTAGATTTACTATAGCCTTTGCGCCCTTTGGTAACACCTCAACATTTGCCAACATTGCCAGATCATTTCCTGTAAGTAATTTACTTGTTCTTATTGCCTCTGGTAATTGATCAAAACCAATACCCAATCTTGACAATGGTTTTGGCACTTCAAACATCCCCTGTTTTGCTCTTCCGTACCAGTTACCACCCATTCTTGAAACAGCATCCAGTTTTACGGGGTCTATTTTACCATCTGGATCCAAAACAGCTTCATTGATATGCATTTTAAGTACTTCACAAATTACTAGGTTTCCTGCTCCTCCCTCTGTTCCTAGAGAAATTACTTCATTTACCCTACACTCAAACTGCACCGGAGACTCAGCCACCCTAGGAGGCTTAATGCTTTGTGAGGCCAAGGGAGTTAACCCTGCTTTCTCAAACTCATTGACCCCTTTGCCATACTCTGTACTGGAGAGAGACATTTGTTGCACAATATCATAATTCACAATATTTATAACCACCTGCTTTACTTGCAATACATTTTCATAGGTGTGCTTTGTGGTATTATCACGACCACGCCTTGCAGGAGAAAATATCATGATAGGCGGGTTTGCACTAAAGACATTAAAAAAGCTGAAAGGAGATAGATTCACATTACCAGCTGGGTCTATAGTACTTGCAAAGGCAATAGGCCTTGGTGTTACCGCGCCAAGCATATAGCCGTGCAACGCTGCTGTACTTACTGCTTTTGGATCAATGGTTTTCATATATACAAAGATAGCAATTACACGAGGGTGTAAAAATTTGGTTGTACAATAATATTAACATAATTACATTATATTTATCACAACTAAATGTAGTTCTTCATGCAGCAAAATACATCTATTGTTCGTTGGGTTTTTATAGCAGCAACCACTATTGTTGTGGGGCTTATTTTATGGAATACACTTGCTTTTTTTAACGAACTAAAAGAAAATGAACGTCAAAAAATGCAAATTTTTGCAGAAGCATTTAAAGAGGTTTCATCATCTACAATACTTATAAACGCTAATATTAGTAAGATTTCAACAGAGGCAATACGCCTTAACAGTACAACACCCATGATAAGCTTTAGTCATGCAGATAGTATCTATAACAGTAAAAACATTGATGAGCGTATTTTAAAATCTCCAAGTAAAAGAGATGCGCTTATTAAAGAATTTAAATCTGAATACAAACCCCTTGAATTAAAATATGAGGGTAAAATATTTCAGACAGTATACTTTGGCAACTCTCCACTAATTAACAAATTAAAATACTACCCCGCCATACTTATTGTGATACTGATGCTTTTTGTAACGGTAATTTATTACTTTAATGAAACTGCAAAATCTTCCATACAAAACAAATTATGGGCAGGTATGGCCAAAGAAACAGCACATCAAATAGGAACACCTCTATCATCTTTGGTAGGCTGGACAGAAATATTACGCAGCGAGAACGTAAACCCAGAGTATATCCTAGAAATGGAAAAAGATATTAATCGCCTGGAGACCATTACCGATCGTTTTTCTAAAGTGGGCTCAAAACCAAAACTAGCAAAAGCAGATATTGTCTCAGAAACAATTTTGGCCTATGATTATTTAAAAAGTAGAAGTTCTAAACTAATACATTTTAAAATTAGCACGCCAAACACACCTATTTATGTGCAATTAAACTCCCAATTGTTTGGTTGGACTATAGAAAACTTAGTTAAAAATGGCATTGATGCCATGAAGGGTAAAGGAGACATAGAAGTAATTGTAGAAACAAGTCCTAAAAATGCGCTCATTTATATTTCAGACACTGGAAAAGGAATCCCTAAGAGATATCACAAAAAAATCTTTACAACTGGCTTTACTTCTAAGAAAAGAGGGTGGGGTCTTGGGCTCTCGCTGGCAAAACGAATTGTTCATCAATACCATAGTGGAAACATTAGGGTTTTAAAAAGTGTTCAAGATAAAGGTACTACCTTTGTAATCTCACTTCCGCTTACAGATAACGCATGATCACCACACACCCTCTCCACGCCGCCCGTTTAAAAAATAATTGCCCTGAATGTTTTGCCAATGATGGTCTAGAGTTTTCTTTCACACAAGAACAAATCAATAAAAAACTCTTTACCAGGGCAGAAAAAAATATTTCAGAAAAACTGTATTGTCATGGCTGTGAAAACACCATTTATCCTGTAAACTGGAATGATGATATAGAACGGGTGTATCAGTATCATAAAAAACAAGCAAAACCCAAGCAAACATCCCTTAAATTGACAAAAATTGGATACCTACTAGTGGCGGGAACTTTACTGTGTATCACCCTTATTACAGTTGTATTTTATTACAACGCTACAGGGCTAAACTAGGTTGTTTGCAATCTGCTTAGCAAGAGCATTAAGCTCACCCTCACTTTGGGTTACTTTTTGCTGAAACGTCATCTGTTTCATGTCATTTAAGGGTATCAAATGTACATGCACATGAGGCACTTC
>JABHYI010000111.1 GCA_018656255.1 Bacteroidota bacterium | reverse complement strand
CGTATTATGCCTTTGTATATTCCATCACCAAGTTTTATGGTGCTCTTATCTGGTATTACTGAAATGATTACAGGGTTTCTATTATTAAATCCTCAAACACAAACTTTAGGCGTTTGGTGTATCATAGGCCAGCTGGTCATTTTTCTTGCAGTCCACATCCATATGCTACAAAACAAAAAAGCTTCTCTACAACTTCCTAAATGGTTTCTTATGCTAAGAATTCCGTTACAATTTGGTATGATGTACTGGGCATCTCAATATCTAGTGGCATGAATTTATTTGAAGAAAACCCGGAATTAGAGAAAATCATCTTGCCCATGAAAGATGCACAGGTAAGCTATTATCCAAATTTTTATACCCAGACAGAAGCCTCAGTACTGCAAGATAAAATACAACAGCAAACCCCCTGGCAAGAAGATGATATAAAACTCTTTGGTAAGGTTTTTAAACAGCCTAGACTCACTGCATTGTATGGAGATACCAACAAGCCCTATACCTATTCAAACATTACAATGTTTCCAAACCAGTGGAGCCCAACGTTATTAAAAATCAAACAAGACATTGAGGCTGTAAGCAATCAAAAATTTACATCTGTGCTGCTTAATTTATACCGTGACGGCAAAGACTCTAACGGGTGGCACAGTGATGATGAAAAAGAATTAGGGACTCATCCTTTTATTGCCTCTTTATCTTTTGGAGCAAAAAGGATATTTCATTTCAGGCACAAGACAGATACCACCCTAAAGTTTAAAATAGAATTAGAACCTGGTAGTTTGCTACTTATGGGAGGGCCAACACAAGAGTTTTGGAAACATCAAATTCCAAAAACAAAAAGAGTGGTTGAGCCAAGAATAAACCTGACCTTTAGGCGTATTAAAGACAAAACTGATTAAATAGCAAGTAATACTAGCCGTAGATTTCGTTTAAGATACTGGCCAAACGCAGTCCTGCTTTTTGAAGTTGTTTTCTAGACACATTTACATATCTGTACATATACTTGTATCCTAGGTTCTCACCCTGTGTAGTATTTGCATACACATCTTCACACAGTGTGCGGCTCTCATACATCCAATCTGTAACAGCGCCACTTTGTATGGTTTGAATTTCTTTTTTACTCAGGGCATCTACATTACTGGTTAACTCTGTGTAGCTCATTTCATAGCCCTCTATAATTTTTGTATCCCAAACACTATGCAAATTAGTTTGCTTGCCAAACCATTTTACTTTAAAGGAGTTTCCTCCTCTATCTTCTTTGAGCCCTACGTGAAGTGGCATATGTAAATCACCAATGAAATGCACCAACATTCTTAGGTAAAATTCCTTATCTTTTTGGCTAGAAGTTGGATCTTTAAGGACATCTATACAGTTTTGAATCCCAACAATAATATCTCCCTTTTTGTTTTTAGGAGTATCCTCATACCTCGCGCCAAAAGGAAAACTTACATAATGCCATGGAGCGTATTTCCTGTAGGCGTCATCACTGCGTATCTCATCTGCATAGGTAGATACAAAAGCCAAAGACTCTCCCCCCAGTAGCGCCGAAATTTTCTTGGCTGCCTTTTTGGATAAATGCTTGGTAGCAATTTCTCCCATAGTGCGGTGTCCTGTTTTTCCCCAGTCTTCAGAGGCTGTAAGTGAGGAGCTAGAAAATAATACAACAAATACTAAAATTAGAAGAGATCTCATAAAACAACTATTTTACACAAATATAACAAGAGTATGCACAAGGGGTTTACAAATTGATTTGGAAATTTCAGAAAATAATAGAAACACATCAAGAAGTCTGTAAATATAAAATTATGAGGGCTGCATTCTCAATTCTGAATTAAAAAAACTATTTTGCATCAAAACATATTCATGCAAGATACTGCCACACAAATTATAGAAGACACTACCCCTTTATTAACCAATGACACCATCGTCTTTGGGATACTAATGGTAGCTCTGGGTTTTATTTTTTATACTTCCTCAAAAAAGAAGGGCCCTTGGAAGGCCTTTTATAGTATTGTACCTGCATTATTTATCGCCTATTTCATTCCTGCATTACTTACCACAACAGGGGTTATTGCTCCAGAGTGGACAAGTGTTACACAAGCAGGTGAGCTTGTCTCCGGGAAAACAAGCTTGTATTATGTTGCCAGTAGGTATCTACTGCCTGCTGCACTGGTTTTAATGACTTTGAGTATAGATTTAAAAGCAGTTTTTAATTTAGGCCCTAAAGCCTTAATCATGTTTTTAACCGGTACAGCCGGTATTATTATAGGTGGCCCAATTGCGGTACTTTTAGTAGGGAGTTTTTGGCCAGAGGCAGTAGGTGGCCAGGGTGCAGATGCCGTATGGAGAGGTTTGTCTACCCTAGCTGGAAGCTGGATTGGAGGTGGTGCCAATCAAACAGCTATGCTGGAGGTATATGGTTACAACCAGGCGCTGTATGGAGGTATGGTCTTTGTGGATATTGTAATAGCAAACATTTGGATGGCAATCATACTAATAGGTATTGGTAAATCTGAAAAAATAGACAAATGGTTGGGCGCAGATACCTCTGCCATTGAAGCCCTCAAAGAAAAAGTATCCAACTACACACAACAGGTGAGCAGAAACCCGTCACTCACAGATCTAATGATTCTTGCAGCTATAGCCTTTGGAACCGTTGGCCTCGCGCATTTTGGGGCTGGCTACCTAAGCACCTTTTTTACAGACTTTGTAAATAGCTTAACGCCCGGTTTAACCCGTAATTTATTTACCTTTTTAAGCTCTTCGTTTTTCTGGATGATTTCTATTACCACTGTTATCGGGATTGTGTTATCCTACACCAAACTAAGAACCTATGAAGGGGCAGGCGCAAGTAAATTTGGAAGTGTTTTTATTTATATACTTGTGGCTACCATAGGTATGAAGATGGATTTAATGCTCATTTTCGATAATTGGCAACTCATCATTATTGGCGCTGTGTGGATGAGTATTCATGCAGGACTACTTATACTAGTTGCTAAGTTAATTAAAGCGCCGTTTTTCTTTTTAGCGGTTGGATCTCAAGCAAATGTTGGCGGTGCTGCCTCTGCTCCTATTGTAGCTTCGGCATTTCATCCCTCTTTGGCAACAGTGGGTGTTTTACTGGCTGTATTTGGGTATGCAATTGGAACTATTGGCGCCGTGGCCTGTACTTTTTTAATGCAACTGGCGGCTGCAGGATAAACCCTATGGCTTATATAAATTAAAGAGATGCACCTTTTTATTTTCTGAAATTTTAACCCATCTTTACCATGTTAATTTACATGCTGCTATGAAAAAAATATTACTGCTGCTTTTAAGCGTTATTACCCTAATAAATTGCACCCCACTAGAAAATGAAATGCGCCTTACAGGTTTTGTAAAGGGCATGAAAGAGGGTACTTTACTGCTCCAAAAAAGCGAAAACAACACGTTTAAAACCATAGATTCTATGGTGGTTAAGGGAGATGCTCATTTTAATTTTTCTGAGATAATAGAAAGCCCAGAACTATACTTTTTGAGCTTGAAAATACAAAACATAGACAGAGAGGTTGGTGCTATTGCATTTTTTGCAGAACCTGGAGACATCTCTATTAACACCAAACTAAACAATTTTCTAGAAAACGCAGTAATTACTGGCTCTGAAAACCAAAAAAAATACAGCCAGTACAAAACGCTCATCAAACGGTACACAGATAAAAACAAAAATCTCACTCAGTTGCTTATTAGTGCCGCCAAGGAAAAAAACATGAAAGCCATAGACTCTATAGACAAACTACAAAAAAGAGTATTAACCAGTAGCTATCTAGCCACGGTAAACTATGCACTTAACAACAAAGACTATGAAATTGCTCCTTTTCTAGCCCTAAGTGAAATTTACAATGCAAACACAAAATATCTAGACACCATATACAATACCTTAACCCCTAAAATTAAAGCATCTACTTACGGGGTTGCTTTAAAGGAGTTTATTAGCCAAACAAAAAACCAGGACAATTTATAGACATTACGCGTTCCCACTCCATGAAGTTTGAAATTGCATCTTGGCAAGGTTCTATTAAAAAACAATACTTTTGTAAAAACATTTTAGTAAAACAATATGTACGAGTTTACCATCATAGTACCAGTATACAATGAAGAAGATAATTTAAATCGTGTTGAAAAAGAGTTGTTGGCATACAGCAATATTGCTATAAAAAAAACAGCAGTTCTTTTTGTGAATGACGGTTCATTGGATGCATCTCTTACCATAATTAAGACTATTTGTGACAGAAATGAAGCCTTTGGATATATCTCATTTAAAAACAACAAAGGCCTCAGCGCCGCTATTAAAGCTGGATTTGATCATGTATCTACAGATCTTGTTGGATATATAGATAGTGATTTACAAACTAGCCCCGAAGACTTCAACAAGCTTCTAGAACATATAGACACCTATGATCTAGTAACCGGTGTGCGTGCAGATAGAAAAGACAATTTTGTTAAAAATATGTCTTCTACCATTGCAAATAGTATCCGCCGCGGATTTACCCATGATGGCATGGATGATACAGGATGCCCTTTAAAAGTACTTAAAACACAATACGCAAAACGCATCCCTATGTTTAAGGGCTTACATCGTTTTTTACCTGCCATGATTTTACTGCAAGAAGGCAAGGTTATTCAAATTCCGGTTCGGCATTTCCCTAGAGTAGCGGGCATAGCAAAATTTGGTGTCTGGAACCGGTTACTTGGGCCACTACTAGATTGTTTTGCATATCTGTGGATGAAAAAAAAATACATTAATTACACCATTGCGAGCAAAGGATGAGTGATTGGATTATTTACGCCATAGGTTTTTGCGCACAACTTCTTTTCTCTGGACGTTTGCTTTTGCAATGGATACTTTCTGAAAAAAACAATAAAGTTGTTACCCCATCCCTATTTTGGAAGTTAAGTTTACTTGCCTCCTTTTTATTATTTGTCTACGGCTACCTTAGAGATGACTTTGCTATTATGTTAGGGCAATCCCTCACCTACTATATCTACATTAGAAATTTGCAATTACAAGGCCAATGGCAAAAATCTCCAAAAGCCTTGCAGTGGCTTTTATTGGTGTTTCCAGTTATCATAGTAATCTACGGCTACAACAATGGCCAGTATGATATGGTTTCGCTTTTTGAAAACAAGGCCATACCTACTTGGTTATTGACCCTAGGCATTATAGCGCAGTTAACCTTTACCCTCAGGTTTGTATACCAATGGATTACTTCTGAAAAAAATAAAAGCTCACAACTACCCATTGGATTTTGGAGAATGAGTGTTGTAGGTGCTGTATTAATTTTGAGCTATGCAATTATAAGAGAAGACCCTGTATTATTTATAGGTCATTGCGCAGGGTTGGTAATATACATCCGAAATATCTTTATCTGGAAAAAACAACACTATGAGGTATCTTAAAGAGCATCCTTTACTGCTACTAACACTTATCTGTATTGTACTGTTTACAGCCCATCTTGATGCCTTGTGGGTAAATATAATGGAAGCAAGAAATTTTGTTACAGCCCGAGAAATGCTGCAAGATTCTAACTGGTTGCTTACCACTTTAAACGGGGAGCCAAGATACCAAAAACCTCCAT
>JABHYI010000146.1 GCA_018656255.1 Bacteroidota bacterium | reverse complement strand
ATTTAAGCGTCATTACAAAGCTGGGTATGGCGGAGCTGGAAGTAAGCAAACAAGTACTGGTGCAGATGGTGAGGATATCTACGTTGAGGTGCCTCTAGGTACAGTAGTTATAAACACAGAAACCGGAGAAAGATTAAAGGAACTTCTAGAGCACGATGATGAGCTGATTCTTGCAAAAGGAGGTATGGGAGGACTTGGGAACAACCATTTTAAGTCTTCTACCAACCAAACTCCTCGCTACGCTCAGCCAGGTATGGAAGGAGAAGAAGGTGCCTTCACTCTAGAGATGAAAGTACTGGCAGATGTTGGTTTGGTAGGGTTTCCAAATGCTGGGAAATCTACACTGCTGTCTGTAATTACTGCTGCAAAACCAAAAATCGCTAATTATGAGTTTACCACTCTAAAGCCTAATTTGGGTATTGTAGAATACCGCGATCACAGAACTTTTGTAATGGCAGATATTCCTGGAATTATAGAAGGTGCTGCAGAAGGAAAAGGGCTAGGGCATTATTTTTTACGTCACATAGAACGCAACTCAACCTTGCTTTTTCTAATACCTGCAGATGCTGATGATATTAGAAAACAATACGATATTCTTCTAGATGAATTAAAGCGATACAATCCAGAATTACTAGATAAAGACAAATTGGTGGCTATCTCGAAAAGTGACATGCTAGATGATGAGCTAAAGGCAGAAATGAAAGAGGCCTTAGATAAAGATTTTGACGGGATCCCTTATTTGTTTTTTAGTTCCATGGCCCAACAAGGTTTAATGGAATTAAAAGACACCCTTTGGGGCATGCTCAACGAAACAAGTGTACACTAATTTTTTTAGTAAATAGTTTTTGTTTCTTAAATGTATACAGGTCAAAATAGAGTGTAACCTTTATTTTCATTCTCTTTAATGTCATTTTATGAGAGGTTGCTTATAGTGCAGTTATTTCCGCTTTTTTGGCTAATCTCTAGGATTAAAAGAGGTAGTAAAAGAAAAAATAGTATTACAGATGCTTTAAAATAATTTTGATTTCTCAATTGAAGTTAAGGGTTATCTTTCTATTTTTGAAGTAAGTGAGTTACATTTCTGTAAAGACAACGATATAAATTTTTCAATTTAGATGAGAATCCATTTCATAGCCATTGGCGGCAGTGCCATGCATAATTTAGCCATAGCATTACACAATAAAGGAGAACAGGTCACGGGTAGCGATGACGAGATTTTTGATCCTTCCAAGTCAAGATTGGCAGCCAAAGGGTTACTGCCCAAGCAGTATGGTTGGTTTGAAGACAACATCACATCAGATATTGATGCGGTTATCTTGGGTATGCATGCCAAACAAGATAACATCGAGCTGCTTCGCGCTAAAGCGTTAGGGCTTACCATTTACAGTTATCCAGAGTTTTTATATGAGCAGTCCAAAAATAAAACCCGCGTTGTTATTGGAGGATCTCATGGTAAAACAACCATAACTTCTATGATTTTGCATGTAATGCATTATCATGATAAAGAAGTAGATTACATGGTAGGGGCGCAATTAGAGGGTTTTGATACCATGGTACATCTTACAAAGGAGAATGATTTTATTGTACTAGAAGGAGATGAGTATTTGTCATCTGCCCTAGATAGACGGCCAAAATTCCATCTTTACAAACCTAACATTGCTTTGTTGAGCGGTATTGCCTGGGATCACATCAACGTATTTCCAACCTTTGACAATTATGTGGAGCAATTTCGTGTTTTTCTTTCTCAGATCACTCATGGTGGAGCCATAGTGTATAATCAAGAAGATATAGAGGTTAAACAGGTAGTGGAGGCTACCCAAAATCAAATTAAAAAATATCCCTACCAAACACCACGATTTAGTGTTGAAAATGGCGATACACTTTTAGATACAGAGGATGGGCCAATGCCTATCGAAGTCTTTGGAAAACATAATTTAAATAACCTGGAGGGTGCTCGTTGGATTTGCCAACTTATGGGAGTGCAACAAGAAGATTTCTATGAGGCTATTGCAACATTTAAAGGTGCAAGTAAACGTTTAGAGAAAATTGGACAAGGCCCTACAAGTATTGCTTATAAAGATTTTGCGCATTCGCCAAGTAAGGTAAGGGCAACCACACAAGCCTTAAAAAGCCAGTACCCTGAGCGTCGTTTGTTGGCATGTTTGGAGTTGCATACGTATAGTAGTTTAAATCCAGAATTTCTCTCTGAATATAAAGGCACCCTTAATGATGCAGATAAAGCGGTTGTGTTTTATTCTCCAAATGCAGTAAAAATAAAAAAGTTAGATGCAGTTTCTAGCACTCAAATTTTAAAGGCTTTTCAAAGAGAAGACCTAGTTGTCTTTACAGATCCAGCTGCCTTTCAAGACTATTTATTTGAGCAAGATTTTACTGACACCTCTTTACTGCTTATGAGTAGTGGAAATTATGGCGGTTTAGATTTTGAGAAAGTCAAAGAAATTTTAAAATAAATAGGGATGTAAAGTCCTTACAAGAGTTTGTCACATTAACTATATAAAATTGAGTAAAGAATCATCACACCAAGAGTCAGGTTACATCGGTAAGCTAGAGAAAGAGATAGCTAGCTTGCAAGAAAAGCTGCGAATTAGTGAAACTAATTTTGGTTTTTTGTATGATGATAACCCCGTTATGCATGCCACAATAAACCCATTAACAGGATATATTGTTAATTGTAATAGTATGCTTGTGTCTAATCTTGGACACAAAAATAAAAAAGCAATTCTTGGCACTCATGTTTCAAAAATATTTACAGAGAAATCGAGCGTTAAAATTGTTACGCTTTTAGATGCATTTTTAAACAAAGGTGCTATCTCTAGTGAAGAAGTTACTTTAAAGACAAAAAAAGGGAAGAGAATTCAAGCAATTTTAAATTCAAGAGCAATTTATAACAAGGCGGGTATCGTTGTAAAATCAATATTCACACTGGTGGATATTTCAGAAATTAAAAAAGCACAACGCAAGGCTAAAAACAAAAAAGAAGATTTAGAAAGAGTCAATAAAGATCTTGAGCAGTTTGTATCTATTTGTTCTCATGACTTGCAGGAGCCTTTGGCTACAATTAGGTTTAGTAGTGATTTTTTGATGCAAAAATTTACAGATGAACTTTCTCCAAAGGGCAAAGAGTATATTGGGTATATTCATGAAGCCTCAGGAAGAATGGCAGAGCAAATAAAAGGCTTATTAGAACATAGCCGCATAGGTAGAGATTTAAAAATAACAAAGGTAGACGTGCAAGAGCAGCTTGAGGTTGCAAAGTATGACCTTAAGAAGCGAATTCAAGAAACCAATGCAACTATCATTTCTGAAAAATTACCTAAAATAAAGGGCTATAAGGTAGAGTTGCGTTTATTGTTTCAAAACTTATTGAGTAACGCCCTTAAATATGCTAAAAAACAGGTTGCTCCCATTATTACTATTGCCGCAAAAGAGGAAGAAGATTTTTGGGTTTTTTCTGTTGCAGATAATGGTATTGGAATTAAGCAAGAGGATATAGAAGATCTTTTTACTATTTTTTCTCGTGTACCTACTCAGCAAAAGCAGGAGGGAAGCGGGGTTGGTCTTGCACATGCCGAGAAAATTGTTAAACTTCATGAGGGTGTTATATGGGTAGAATCTCAATTTGGAGAGGGGAGTACCTTTTATTTTAAAATCAAAAAATAACAAACCAAATTATCCTATATTTGAATTGTATACGGTATAGATACTGGTATACTTTTTAGGTTATATTTCTATATGCTACTTATTTTCACCAAACAAATCACCCCAAGAATTTCGTATGTATTTAAACATATTTGTACCCGTATTTTGGGTGTCAAAGTTGGTTTTACCGCCGAAATTGAGTCGTTTTTAGCTCATAAAGGTCCAAAGGCCTCCTATGGAAAACAGCCCCTGGGTAATGAACTTTTTTTTCAAAGTCATGGACTACTTACCCAACAGGGTATTGAAAGTGTAGATATTAATGTGCGAGACTGGGAAGCAACCAAGTGTTTCTTTGCAGTTAGTGATAAAAGCGCCATACCTTTTGATATTTTCTCGGCTGCGTTTTATTTGCTTAGTAGGTATGAAGAGTATTTACCTCATGTAAAAGATCATTTAGGAAGATTTTCTGCATCAGAGAGTTTGGGCTTTAAATACAACTTTCTAGAAAGCCCAGTGATTGATATCTGGAGCTACAAGCTAAAGGTTTTGTTACAACAAACATTTCCGCAGTTGTTATTTCCAAAAAAACAAACTACGGTGCACAGTTTGATAAATGCACAAGTTGCATATGCTTTTCTAAATAAAGGGATATTTAGATCCTTTATTGGTTTTGCTTCAGATCTTTTTAGACTTAGATTAAAACAGTTTATACTTCGCTGTAAAGTTGTTATTGGCTTAGAAAAAGACCCCTACGACAGCTATAAGTGGATACTAGATGTAACCAAAAAAAGCAGTATGAAACTTACTGTATTTTTTTTATTGGGAGAAGCGGTTGCTTTTCACGAGACTATAAATACCCAGAAGCAAAAGTTTAAGATGCTTATTAAGTATGTCGCAGACTACAAAGAAGTAGGGCTTCTAGTTTCTCTAAGAGCATTAACAAATCCAGATTTTCTAAAAACCGAAAAAACAACACTTGAACATATTATAAATAGAACAATTCAAAGCAGTCAAAACAGTAATTTACTTATTGGCCTTCCAGAAATTTATAGAAATCTAGTTGCGCTAGAAATAAACAAAGATTATACCATGGTGTATGAAAACCAACCTGGCTTTAGAGCAGGAACCTGCACTCCTTTTTTGTTCTATGACTTAGATTACGAAATCATCACTCCCCTGGCCATACAGCCCATTGCTTGTACTACGCAAGGGTTTTTGAAATTAAGCCCTAAGGATACTGCCTTAAAAATTGCTCAGATGTTTGGTAAAGTACAAAGCGTTAACGGTACCTTTTCTGTGCTGTTTTCAAACAAAGATTTTTCTGCAGATCCCAACAATAAACTATGGCGTTCTCTTTTTTCTGAAACTTTAATCTCATGATAAAACCAACAATAACCGATGTCTTTTTTGATTTAGACCACACCCTTTGGGATTTTGATAGAAATTCTGCACTGGCCCTTGACCGTGTATTTCAGAGATTTTCTGTTGGTGTTCCTCTAGCTTCATTTTTAAAAGTATATGAACCTATAAACTTCAACTATTGGCGAGAGTTTAGAGAAGAGCGTGTTACCAAAACGCAACTGCGCAGAGGGAGACTCATCGATAGTTTTAGTAAACTAGGAGTAACCTATGATATGCACATCATTGATGGTATGAGTGAAGCATATATCGAAGAGTTGCCCAATAATAATTATTTGTTTGATGGGACCTTTGAGCTTCTTGGGTATTTAAAAGAAAAATATACTCTACACATTATTACTAACGGGTTTTCTCAGGTACAGTTTATTAAACTTAAAAAAAGTAAGTTAGCTCCCTTTTTTGCCACAATTACAAGCTCTGAGGAGGTAGGTGTTAAAAAACCAAACCCTTTGGTATTTACAACTGCCCTAGCAAAGGCTAAAGCTTCTGCTCAATCTAGTGTTATGATTGGAGACACCTTTGATGCAGATATCCTCGGTGCAGAGGGTGTAGGGATGGATACTATATTTTTTAACTATAGAAAGGAAATCCCCAAAAATGGATATAAAGTTGTAGATTATTTATTAGAGATTAAGGATTTATTGTAAAATATGTCCTTATGTAACCTAAGTTACTGTTGGGTTTTTCATTTCTTATTAATTTTATATAATTGCGTTTAAAGACTTTTTTTACAAGAAAAGCGTTTATTTAATATACCCCAGCTACCATGGATGTTAAAATCACCAAACTATTTTTTTTACTCACTAGTATGCTGCTGTTTGTTTCTTGTTTTGATGGCACCGATTTTGATCAAGCAAACGATGTTGTTGTAACACCAGAAATTGAACTTGATTTAATTTATTTTAATTTGGACGCCTCTAGTTTCTATAACAATGCAACTAATACAGAGGTTTTGGTTGTGGAGGATACCACAGATTTAGATTTTCTTGGCGGAAGCGATATTAATGACATTTTAAAAGGAGCAGATTTCTTTTTTAAGTTTACAAACAGCATTTCAAGAGGCTTTAACGTCTCTTTTGATTTTTTGAGTCAGGACAATGTGTCTAGATATTTAATGCAAACAAATGTGGCTCCTGGAAGTGAAAACACTCCAGTTGTGAGCTATTTTGTGCAATCCTTAGATGAGTTGCAAATTAAGGAGCTAACTAAGGCAAAAAAGGTTTTGGTTACAGTAACCATCCCTTCTTCATCTCAAGATTTAACAGGAGTTTTGAATTTGCAGTCTAAAACCACCTATTATTTGCAAATAGAGCAATAATAAAATGTAATGAAAAAACTTCTTTTTATTTATTTAGCTTTAGGACTATCCGTTGCTGTTTCTCAAAACAAGCAACTGCTCTATAATTGGGAGGTAACCCCTCAAACCCTTATGCTTAATCCAGGTGCTTTGGTTACAAATCAGTTTCATGCTGGTATCCCTTTAGCTTCTCAATTTCATATAAATGTTGGTTCTTCTGGAGTTTCTGTATTTGATGTCTTTGCTGATGATGGGGTAGAGATCAACACCAAGATTTCAAATACAATTTCTAAGTTAAGCTCACGAGATTTTTTTACTGTGAATCAGCAATTAGATGTGTTAAACTTTGGTTGGCTATCTAAGGGTTTAGAGCCTATGTACTTCTCTGGCGGAATGTATCAAGAACTTGATGCCATTGCCTATTTTCCTAAAGATATAGCAATTTTGGCCTTGGAGGGTAATAGAGAATATATTGGGAAAGCCTATGATTTTAACGATATAAGTGCTCGTGCAGATTTGTTAACTGTGTATCATTTTGGTGTGAATAAACAAGTTTCAAAAAAACTAACTGCAGGAGTTCGCCTTAAACTATATTCTAGTTTGATTAGCGTAAGTAGTACAAGAAATAAAGGAGCCTTTAAAACAACAGTTAGAGAGGGTAGCGCTAATATTTATGAGCACACAGTCACAGATTTGGATGTTGAGGTAAAAACCTCTGGATTTATATCATTAGATGGTTTAGAACCATCTCAAGTACGTAAAAAATTACTTGGCCGAGCGTTACTTGGCGGTAATCTTGGCATTGGTATAGATGCAGGTATAACTTACCAGTTTGACAACGAGCTTTCTTTAACCGCATCTGTGCTTGATCTTGGCGCTATTTTTCATACCAAAGACACAGAACTTTACAAGGCCAAAGGAGATTATACTCTAAATGGAATTGAACTTATTTTTCCTGAACTAGAAAATGGAGAACCTACCATACCGTATTATGATAATCTAGAAGATGACATTACCCGAGAAATTCCTGTTGACACACTCAATACAGGGTATACACAGCTACGGCCCACAAAAATAAATGCTGCATTACATTATGATTTTGGCAGATTTGTTGGTGATAATGGAGGGTGTAACTGTAAAAATAATGGCACAAAACAAAAGCGAGTTTCCCAGGCAGGGGTGCAATACTATAGTATATTTAGGCCTCGAGGACTTCAAATGGCTGGCACATTGTATTACACAAGAAGATTTGGCAACACTCTCTCCATAAAAACAACCTATACTCTAGACAGCTATTCTGCCAAAAATATTGGAGCTGGGATGTTTTTAAATATAGCAGGCGTAAATTTGTTTTTAGCAGCAGATAACCTCCTACAGATGTCAAATCTTGCCAAGGCAAATAGTGTATCTTTACAAGTAGGATTAAACTATATATTACATTAATGATGAAACACCTTTTTTTAAACCTAGTTATTATAGTAACATGTTCCAATCTTTCTCTGGCCCAAAAGAGGTTGAGCGATTATAGTTTTGTGGTTGTGCCAGATGAATTTGAATTTTTATCTAAAGCCAACCAGTATCAATTAAACGATATGGCTAAATATTATTTAACTAAAAATGGTTTTAACACCTATTACTTTAGCGAATTGCCTAGTGTAGATAATTGTGATGGATTATGGGCAGATGTAGAGTCTATTTCTGGATTTACAAGGACTAAGATCTTGGTTGTTTTAAAAGACTGCAAAGGCATTGAAGTATATAGATCTCAACCGGGTGCTAGCAAGCAAAAAGAGTATAAAAAATCTTACCAAGATGCTTTGCGTAAAGCGTTTTTGAGCTTTGAAGAACTTAATGTACAACAAAAAACAGTGGTGGTAAGACCTATTGCTTCTGTTGTGTCCAGCCAGGAATCTTCT
>JABHYI010000210.1 GCA_018656255.1 Bacteroidota bacterium | reverse complement strand
TTGTTTTCTAACATCTAGATACTCACTCTTTAATTCTTTAGCCTCATTGCTTAGCCTTGCAATACGGTGTACTTTTTTGTCTGCAGTATGACTACTACCTATCATCACTAGGGCCAGAATGCTTAAAAAAACAACAAACCTCCAGTTCTTGAACGTATCATCACTCACTAGAAACCTACCTTTTACAATATTGTAGAAACTTTTCTTCATGCACCGAACATTTGCTATACCACTAGGGTAGCTTACTGTTAATTATTATAGTTTTTGAGCAACTCTAAGTTTTGCACTTCTGGCTCTATTATTTGTTTTTATCTCAACATCTGTAGGTATTATAAATTTTCCGACAGGCTTTAAAGGAACTTCAACTCTTCCAAAAACATCTTTTTCTGGCTCTCCTTCAAACATACCGTTACGCATAAAGCGCTTCACCAGTCTGTCTTCCAAACTATGATAACTTATCAAACTAAGCCTTCCGCCAGGTTTTAAGACATCTATGGTTTGTTGCAAAAACTCTTTTAAAACCTCCAACTCTTGATTTACCTCAATTCTGATGGCTTGATAAATCTGAGCAAGGATTTTATTTTCTCTATGCTTGGGCAAAAACCTCCCTAATGCTGTTTTGAGCTGATCACTAGTTTTAATCTCTTTTTCTTTTCTTACCTCGCAAATTATTCTTGCCATTCCTGCCGCAGCTCTCAGCTCACCGTATTGAAATAAGACACTTCTCAAATGCGCCTCTTCATAATTATTCACCACATCAAAGGCAGAAAAAGCAGCACCTTGATTCATGCGCATGTCTAAATCTGCTTCAAAACGCGTGGAAAAACCACGCTGGGCAACATCAAATTGATGAGAAGAAACACCAAAATCTCCAAGGATTCCATCTACTTGGGTGACACCATGAAAGCGTAAAAAGCGTTTTAAAAATCTAAAGTTCTCGTTCACCAAAATAAATCTTGGATCATCTATCGTGTTTGCCAAAGCATCTGTGTCTTGGTCAAAGGCGATAAGGGTACCCTTATCAGAAAGTCTACTTAATATTTCTTTTGCATGACCACCCCCTCCGAAAGTAACATCCACATAAACGCCATCTGGTTTTATATCTAGTCCGTCTACAGTTGGGTGTAGTAAAACAGGGTTATGATATTCCATCGGCCGCTGTAGTATCACCCATAACGTCTTCTGCCAAGTCGGCAAAGTCGTTAGCAGCGTCATTAATAGCCTTTTCGTACGCCCCTTTATCCCAAAGCTCTACAATGTTTATGGCTGAAGAAAGCACCACATCCTTTGTGATACCAGCAAACAAAGCCAAATCTTTAGGGACGTTTAATCTTCCCGCAGTGTCCATCTCAACGGTTTTTACACCCGCAGTAAAACGGCGAATAAAATCTACATTTTTACGGTTAAAACGATTGAGTTTACTCATTTTTTCCATCAAATCATTCCACTGTTGCATAGGGTAAATCTCCAGACAAGGCTGGAAAACAGCACGCTTAATGACAAAGCCGTTAGACATCACAGGAGTCAATTGCTTCTTCAAAGAAGCAGGCATCATTAGCCTTCCCTTTACATCTGCCTTGCACTCGTATGTTCCTATTAAATTGAGCATGTACTTGATTTAATTTGAAAAATAATTTCTTAGATTTCTTGAGATAATAGTCAAATATAAAGAGTATTTCCCACTTTTTCCCACAATTTACCACATTGTTAATAAGTTTTAGACAAAAGAGAACAGGCTTCAACTCAAAATATTGGTTTTCAATATTTTAAAAACAAATAGTTTGTGGGCTTTTAACAATTAAAAGCGAAAAAAAACAAGATGATATATACTTAATTAAGACCAGTGCATCATTGAATAAAAAAAGTGTATTTTTGTTTTTGTAACCTATAGATTTAATGGCGCATCAACTTAAAGAAGAAGGGAAATTTAAGTACCTAGAAATTGGCGAAGGAACCCCGATGATCATCTTGCATGGACTTATGGGAGGGCTCAGTAATTTCGATAATGTAGCCCAATTTTTTCCTGAAAAAGGATACAAAGTCATCATCCCAGAATTGCCTTTATTTGAGCTTCCACTACTTACTACCAACGTAAATAGTTTTGCAAAATATTTAAAAGATTTTATCGCTCATAAAAAGCTTGACAAGGTGATTTTACTTGGAAATTCTCTTGGAGGACATATTGGCCTTCTGTACACCAAGCAATATCCAGAAAATGTAAAAGCACTTGTAATAACAGGAAGTAGTGGCCTATACGAAAGCGCCATGGGAGAAAGCTACCCAAAGCGAGGGGATAGA
>JABHYI010000285.1 GCA_018656255.1 Bacteroidota bacterium | reverse complement strand
GCCTTAAGTATTGTAAAGGGTTCAAAGTTATTATTGCTCCCTTGTGAGAGCAAATACAAATGACTGTCTGCCTGAAAAACAACTCCTTGTTTTGGGAAAAATATATTGTCATAGGTGTCGTACTTAACATACCCAAAGGCGCTGTAGTAATTGGTGTTTTCAAAAATGGTTCTTGGCACATTGTTTACATCGGTGCCGATGGTTTCAGAGAGATATCTTAAAAATTTATGCTCTACACCAATCCCTAATAAAAAAATGCGATTAAAAAGAGTCTCTCCATAGACTTGGTTTGTGAAATCACTGTACTGAAAATCTATTTTATTTACTGGAAATTCAGAAGTAGCATTAAGATCGTTTGCTACAAAATCTATGGAGACGTTTTTGTCAAAAAAATCATAAGATGATTTAAAACCAAGGCTCCAATAAAAACCCTTATCTATATAATAATTGAAATTATACCTTAGGTTATCTCCCACAACAACGTCAAGTGAGGCAATATCATTGCTGGTTAAAATTCGTTTTCTAGTAATATTTAAAAGCACACCTGTTTTGTACAACGGGTCATAATGCGCACCTAATCTAAGCTCCATTTTAGACTTGCTTTCTATCACTTTAAAAGACACTATGTATTGATTGGCTTGGTCTTTTACAAACCTAAAATCTATATCATCAAAGTTGCCTGTAGCAGAGAGGTTATTTACTCCCTCATTAAAAGAAGAATAACTAACGGTTGCTGGAGCCTTAAGCTTTAACTTTCCTAAAATATAAGCATCCGTATAATAATTGTTTCCCTCTATAATTACTTGTTTTATGGACAGATCCTCATTGTTATGGGGTACGGGTTTTAATGCAGCCCTGCTAGTTTGCTGGAGGGCAATGCTATCTAACTGAGCGGTTAATTTATTTGCAGCCTCAAATCCTGCTTGAACAATCGTTTTTGCATCATCAAAAGACACTACCGAGAAGTCCTCTATATCGGGTTTGATATATACATCTGTGGTTTTAATTTTGGTCTGCATTTGTTTTACAGAAGTGTAGTTGTTAATTTGTAAAACAAGATCTAGAGCAGAGGTGAGGTCTTTCTTTTTTTTGATCCCTTCCTGCACATCAACTCCAATGATAATATCAACTCCTTTGGCCCTAAGTTCATCTATGGGGTAGTTGTTTACAATCCCGCCGTCAATTAAAATCATGTTATTAATCACCACGGGATTAAACAAGGTAGGGAGCGCTCCACTGGCAGAAACAGCTCTTGGCAAATATCCATTTTCTAGTAAAACCATTTCTCCATTCTCAGCATTAGTAGCAACACAAAAAAATGGAATGGGCAACCTGCTAAAATCTGTTAGGTGATTTACATGACTCGTTAGTTTTGAAAACAGATTGTATATGTTTTGCCCATTAGAGAGCCCTGTAGGAAATGAAATTTCAAAACCATCAAAGGGGAGTGTTAACGCGTATTTTACACTCTCATCTTTTTCATTAAAAGTTTTGGCTCTTCTGGGCACATCGTCTTGAATTAATGTCGAGAAATCTACCGCTTTAAACATTACATCTAGTTGTGCTGCCGTATATCCTGCCGCATAAAGCGCTCCTACAATTGCTCCTGTAGAGGTTCCGGCTATATAATCTATTCTAACTCCAGCTTGCTCTATGGCTTTTAAAACGCCAATGTGCGCTAGCCCTTTTGCCCCACCCCCGCTAAGCACTAGCCCAACAGATATGTCCTTATTGCTTTGTGGTAAAGAATCACTGCTTTGAGAAAAACCCAGGCTGGTAAAAAAAATAAAAAGGGTACATAATAAGTGCCTCATGAGTGTGTGTTATTTTTTTTCTTTTGTTTGCGAGGCGTTAAAATGCACTCTAATTTTTTTGGCTCTACTAGCGCCTATAACCTTTGTTAACTCTTCAAAAGAAGCCTCGCCAATACGTTTGGTGCTTTTAAAAACCCGCAAGAGGTCAACAACTGTTTTCTGGCCAATACCCTCAATGGTTTCTAGAGCAGTGTTTAGTGCTTCTTTACTTCTTTTTTGTCTATGAAATGTAATTCCAAAACGGTGTGCTTCGTTTCTTAGTTGCTGAATAATCTTTAATGTTTCAGACTTTTTATCCAAATACAAGGGTATAGGGTCATCGGGGTAGAATAACTCTTCTAATCTTTTTGCAATTCCAATAATTGCTATTTTACCTCGCAAACCAAGATCGTCAAGGGCTTTTAAAGAGGAAGATAATTGTCCTTTCCCGCCATCAATAATAATAAGTTGTGGCAAGGGCTGATCTTCTTTTAGTAAACGCTTGTATCTCCTAAAAACAACCTCCTCCATAGAAGCAAAATCATCCGGGCCAACTACGGTTTTAATAGCAAACTTACGGTAGTCTTTTTTACTTGGCTTACCATCTTTAAAAACCACACAAGCTGCAACAGGATTGGTTCCTTGAATATTACTATTATCAAAACACTCTATATGGCGAGGCTCTTGAGAGAGGCGTAAATCTTTTTTCATTTGCGCCATAATCCTGTTTGCATGTCTAGATGGATCTACAATCTTAGCCTGTTTGAAGCGCTCCATTCTAAAATATTTAGCATTGCGCGTTGATAGATCCAAAATTTTCTTTTTATCACCTAGTTTAGGAATATGTAACTTCACCCCAGCCTCAACATTGATGACAAAGGGCACATATACCTCCTTGGATTGAGAGTTAAATCTTTGGCGCAGCTCTACAACACTAAGCTCTAATAACTGGGCGTCTGTCTCGTCTAGTTTTTTCTTTATCTCTAGGGTATGACTTCTAATAATTGACCCAAAAGAAAGCTGCAGAAAATTAACATACCCATAGCTCTCATCGCTAATGACACTAAAGACATCTACATTATTAATGTTTGGGTTTACTACCGTAGATTTACTTTGATAGTTCTGTAGGGTTTCTATCTTCTCTTTTATGCGCTGGGCGTCTTCAAATTGTAAATTGGTAGCATAACGGTTCATTTGCTGCTTAAACCCTCCCAAAGACTCTTTAAAATTTCCTTTTAAAAGGTTTCTAATGGCATCAATGGCTTCATTATAGGCTATTTCAGAATGTAAATTTTCACAAGGACCAAGGCAATTACCTAGGTGGTACTCTAGACAAACTTTGTACTTTCCATTGGTAATTTTTTCATGCGCTAAATCGTAGGTACAGCTGCGCAAAGGGTATAGCCCCTTTATTAAATCTAAAAGGGTGTGTACTGTTTTAAAATTGGTGTAGGGCCCAAAGTACTCACTGCCATCTTTGATGAGTCTACGAGTAGAAAACACTCTTGGAAAACGTTCTTTTTTGATACAAATCCAGGGGTAGGTTTTGTCATCCTTTAGTAAGATATTGTACTTGGGTTGGTATTTTTTAATAAGGTTGTTTTCTAGCAACAGTGCATCTGTCTCTGTGGCAACCACAATATGCTTAATGTCAACAATTTGTTTAACTAGTATGCGCGTACGAGCAATTTCATGGGTTTTATTGAAATAAGAACCCACCCGTTTTTTTAAGTTTTTTGCTTTCCCGATGTATAAAAGTTGCCCGTTTTTATCATAATACTGATACACACCAGGGGTTTGGGGTAGAGTAGAAACTTGTAGCGCTACAGGTGCTTGTGCCATAGGGTAAAGATAAAAGCATTT
>JABHYI010000284.1 GCA_018656255.1 Bacteroidota bacterium | reverse complement strand
GGCGCCAAACAGTACCAGATTTTTATCTTGGGGTAAGTTAAGCAGGGCTCGCGCTTGTTGCTTATTAAATGGCGCAAAGGTACTCGTATCAATCGGATTCGGCAGATTAAACACAGGGGGTATCTAGAAACAAACTACTTTGTTTGGCGCAATCCGCCAGCCACCGGCTTAAACCAATAATATTCAGGTTTGCCATTTTACCAAAATTCGCTTGCTTTCTAAGCCAAACTTTTCGGCTTAAATCCTGCAGTTTGTTTGAACCCAATACCGGGCAAGTGCCGCATTGCTCTTGGTAATTGCCACATTCCTCATCATAATGACAGCCACCTGTAATCAGATACTTCATACGTATTCCTGTAAGAATTTTTTTAGTTGTAGCGCACCTATTTCTATTTTATTATTTAAGCGCAAATGGTTTTTTATTAAGGCTGATTCCCTTTCAAACCCATACTCTGTAGCAACTGTTGCCACATTTGGATTGAAAGCAGCTGACTTGAGCAATGCACCTTCGATGGGAGCAGACCACATACTAGGGTTAATAACAATTTTAGCCGCCGAGACAATTCCTTTCAAACCAGTTTCCCAAGTTACAACACGACATACAACGTTTGAAGGTAAGGCACGATCAACAACCTTTTCAATATTATCTTTACTATCTGGAACAAAGAATTCAAATTCTGGTAGTTCTTCAGCCAACTCAATAACATAAAGCAACCCTTTCGCAATAATGCTTGCACCGTGATAAACCACATCATAAGACTTAATTTGACTATGCACAGGAGGGTGTTTTTCTATAGAGCTCGCTTCATTGGTGTCCATTCCAATTACAGATACACTTGTTTGCTTACCAAAATGTTTTTTTATTAATTCACCTTGCAAATCATTTTGTGCAAGAAAATTTATTTCATCAGATACATTTTTTAGTTCATTCAAATATTTACTATTGTCATTTAAGCTCATTTTTATAGGAAAAGGATTACATAAACTATTTGGTTTAAGCGTACCAACACAATTCAAACACTCAGCATTGCTAACTGGATTCGTGTTATAAGATCTAATACAAAAAAAAGAGTTGTCCATTACATACAGACTTACTTTATTTGAAGCAATCATCCTAAACAGTAACTGATAGCCGGCTGTTTGCGGGTGTAAAAAAACCACTTCAGAGTTTCTAATAAAATAGGTCTTAAGTAAAAATAGGACTTTACCTCTTGTTCTAAGGAAAATTTCTAAAGTTAGCAAAAGATATGCTCTATGCGTTAAGAAAGATCGAATAGACTTGGGCTCCCTTTTGTATACCACTTTGTAACCATTTTGTTCATACTTTGGTGCAAGAACTCGCATCAACCTACCTACACCAGAGCTACCAGGCCCAATACCTGAAATTAAATATTTAATTTTATCCTTCAAGAATCTTTTCTAAGCCAGTTTCATTAGATGTCATAGGCTTCCAACCTAATGCAAGCAAAGCTTGCTTATTTACTTCAATCGTCATAATTTCCCCCGCATGATAGGGGATTGCGCCAAAATTTAATTTTGTCATGGATGTACCAAAACTTACTTCATAGGCTTTTTTTAGGCTTTCAAGAAACTCCTTAACCGTCATTAACTGGCCTATTCCAACATCAAACTCATTGAATTTAACCAAGCCTGGTGCCTTTTCAAGCACTGTCATGTAGGCGGAAACTACATCGTCGATATAGATAAAGTCGCGTTCTTGCACACCCCTTGTAAGATTAATTTCTGGTACCTTGGCTTTTAATTGTGACAACACCCAAGGTACAAACTTGGTGGCATCGTCTTTTGGGCCAAACATGTGTTGAAGCTTTAGATTGACGACTTGAATTCGGTCGGACTGTTGTTGTAACCATTCTACAAATTGTTTTTTAGACAAGGTGTACACATTTAAATGCTTTTGCAATAAGGTGTCTGTATTGAAAAATGTATCGGTGTTGATAAAGGTATTGGTTTTGTATTTTAGACAGGCGTCTAAAATTCGCAGACCAAACATTAAATTACTTTCTACAATTTGATGAATAGGGGCTCCATTACGGCCATAGTGACAAGCGGTGTGCACAACAACATCAATACACTGCTGTTCAAACGCGAGTTCTAACGATTGCGTATCTACATCATAACTTGTGACTTGAGTCATCAAATGCTCTATGCGCCTAGTGTTAGAGGTAGAACGTTTTAGAATCACTACCTTGTGGCCTTTTTTCAAAAGCGCTTCGAGTAAATGGCTGCCCAAAAAACCTGTTGCGCCCGTGAGTAAGATTGTTTGTTTAATCATCAAAAGTTCACACCAAAAACTCTTCTAGCTTTTCGGCGACATAATCTAGGTGCTCTTTGTCCAGGCCTGGGTAAATGCCCAACCATAGAGTTTGATTCATAGTGACATCTGTATTAGCCAGCTCTCCCACAGTGCGGTATTCCACGCCTTCGAAATAAGGTTGGCGTGTTAAATTACCTGCAAACAATAATCTTGTGCCGATTTTATTTTGGTCTAAATATTTAGTTAGATCTACACGACTAACACCTGAAGATT
>JABHYI010000281.1 GCA_018656255.1 Bacteroidota bacterium | reverse complement strand
ATATTACTATTTTAATTTAACAATAGCTTTACATAGTCATGGTTAAATTACTGAAATAGTGTAATTTAGTTAAATTAAAGTGTATATCCGCAATTTGCACACGCAAAGGCTAGTGATTTGTTTACAAATGACAACTATTTTTAAAGCACATCTTGTTTACATATGTAAACTTAGGTTTGATTACTTTTGTGATTATACACTTGTACAATGCAAATTACTTCTTGGTATACACGCAATTTTGAAGACCGTTTAAAGGGGCGTTACATTACCATTAACCACATCCTACCCATATTAGACAACTACAGAGAGATTTTTAATGTATCTGCAGCAGGATTTTCTGAAACCGGAGTAGAGATTCCTCTAGTTGGCTTTGGTCAAGGGGGTAAAAAAGTGCTTATTTGGTCACAAATGCACGGCAATGAGAGTACTACAACAAAGGCTTTGTTTGATTTTTTTAAGTTCATCACTTCAAATAAGCAAGAGACAAAGGAGCTGCTTTCAAAACATACATTTTATGTGTTTCCAATGTTAAATCCAGACGGAGCAGCCTTGTATACTCGTGAAAATGCAAACGGTGTTGATTTAAACAGAGATGCCCAGGCGCTATCACAGCGAGAGAGTAAGGTATTAAAGTCTATTTTTGATGCCCTGCAGCCAGATTTATGTTTAAACATGCACGATCAGCGCAGTATATTCGGGATTAAGGGTCCAAAACCAGCGACACTATCTTTTTTGGCACCCTCTGCAGATATTTTAAAAACTATAACGCCTGCAAGAGAGGTTGCAATGGGGCATATTGTTAAAATGAAAAACTACATTAAAGCCCACCACCATAATCAAATAGGACGTTTTGATGATACATACAATCAAAACTGTGTGGGCGATAGTTTTACAAGTAGTGGCGTACCAACTATTTTGTTTGAGGCCGGACATTTTAAAGATGATTATAGCCGTGAGCAGTCTAGATCATTTGTGTTTTACGCCCTAATTGCACTATTTGATCTAGATGTAGCCTATCAAAACAAAGATGTAGACTACAAAGAGTATTTTAATATCCCACAAAATCAAAAGATATATAAAGATGTAGTTTTGTATAATGTTCGTGTTGATGGAGATGCTACTCTGCAGACTATTAGCTTTCAATACAAAGAAATAATACATGACCAAAACATCGTGTTTGAGCTATACTTTGATGCTATAGAGGTAGATAAAGATGTCTTTGGTCACCAATACTTTGATTTACAGGGTGGAAGCATATTAGTGAATTCTCACCAAAATATCGTTATCGATAAAAAAATATCAACGATTTTTGATATTAATCGAAATTTAATGTTGATTTAACATTGAAATATATTTTTATTTTAATTTAGGATATTATCTTTGTGGTTAAATTATACCACATGAAGTTTAAATTAGACGCTACAGATCAAAGCATTTTAGATATGCTTATTGAAAACACAAGAACTCCCTTTACAGATATTGCCAAAAAACATGGTATTTCTGCAGGAACGGTACATGTTCGAGTTAAAAAAATGGAGGAAGCTGGAATTATTACTGGATCTTCACTTCGCCTAGACTACAACAAGTTAGGGTATTCTTTTATAGCGTATGTTGGTATTTATCTGCAGAAAACATCTCAAACGCAGTTTGTACTTGAAAGAATCAATGAAATACCATATGTTACTGTAGCCCATGTAACTACTGGGAAATTCAACATTTTTTGTAAAATAAGAGCAAAGAATACAACCCACGCAAAAGAAATCATATACAAATTAGATGACATAGAAGGAGTTACTAGAACAGAGACGATGATTTCATTAGAGGAAAGCATTAATGACAAAAAAAGACTCATGCATTCTATATTTAGAGCATTGTAACAAACGATAACATATATTTAAAACCCCCACTATTACAAATAGTGGGGGTTTTTGTTTAAAGATGCTTTGTGTTAGTTAAAACGTATCATAGTAGTCAAAGGCCTCTTCAATTAATGAGTTGGGAACTTCTTTATTGATGTGCGTCTTACCAAAATCTTCTAGTAGTACAAATAATACAGCTCCTGCTTTATTTTTTTTGTCGTGTTTTAAAAGTGCAATGATTGATTCTATATCCTGCTTGTTAAATGTCTGCTTTTTAAAATTAGTCAATATAAATGCAGTAACAGACGCTAGCTTGTTTTTATCAAACCCAACTAGAGCACTTGAGATGTAAGTGGCTAAAACAATACCAATTGCAACGGCTTCACCGTGAAGAAGTGTTGGCCTACTTTTACTCTCTAGGCAATAAGATTCAATGGCATGACCAAGTGTATGTCCGAAATTCAGTACTTTTCTTGCACCCAATTCTTTAGGGTCTTGTGTAACAATATTGTTTTTAATCTCTATAGATTTCCAGATTAAGTTATGGGTGTTTTTTAGATTTGTAATATCAAAACCTTGAAGCTCTTCCCAATAGTCTTTGCTGTCTATAAGGGAGTGTTTTAACATTTCAGCAAATCCAGAAGTAATTTCATGTTTTGGTAATGTGTTTAAAAAAGTAGGATCAACAATCACAAAACGAGGATTATTAACGACACCTATCT